>CAYIMZ010000016.1:0-8462 GCA_964364695.1 uncultured Gammaproteobacteria bacterium
CCGCGGCAGGATGAACTCCAGGACAAAGAGTTCTGCGGTGCCAATGCCGCGGTCCATGCAGATGGCGCCGATGATTGCTTCCACCGCGTCCCCAACGATGTACTCTCCGCTGCGTCCCTCGGAGTCAAAGTCCCACCGCTGGCCGCGCGCCATGGCGATGTGCGGACCCAGGCCCAACTCTTCGCCGAGCTTAGCCAGGGCCTTGTTGCTGACCAGGGCGGCCTTGAGCGCGGTCATCTCGCCCTCTCGCGTGGCTGGCTTGCTGCGGCAGAAGTGGCTGCGCACGACATACTCCAGAACCCCGTCCCCGAGAAACTCCAACCGTTCGTTGTGGTCCAGGCTCTCGTCTTTGGTTTCGTTGAGAAAGGACCTGTGGGTTAGCGCCTCCCGGAGAAGTGCCCTGTTTCTGAACCGCACGCCGATGATTGCCTCAACCGCGTCAAGCTGGATGGTTTCCGTGGTGCTACGACGCTTGGCCATGGCCCGCCTCTTGCGGCTCCTTGGTGAGCTGGTGCCCTGCTTCGGCGAACACCGCAACCAGCCGCGCCACATCTTTCGCCGTGATGCCGGGTGTCATGATGATGCGGCCAGTGCCGAGCCGCAGCACGTCCGCGATGGTGCGCGCCTTGTGCACGAACGGAAGCAGGTCCAGCATGACCGGCGCAACCTTCGGCACCTCCTTGAGCGGGGTGTCCAGGGGGAGCGCTCCTTCTGCTTCGGGAGTTGCCGCGGAAACTTCAGCGGCTTCTTCCGCAACGTCCGGAATTGGGAACCCCACGAGCTCGCGCACAATCTGCTCCACCGGCGTCTGCTCAAAGAGCAGTGCCGCGCTTCGCAGCCGCGCGAGCGCCTCGGTGAGCTCCTTGGTCGTGCCCTCGGTGAGGCCGTTCCTTGAAAGCTTCCACTCGCCGTCAGTGAGCTGGCCGAGATGTCGTATGTTCTCGCGCCCGAGCTCGTCCTGCGCGGACTGGGAAAGCCCCAGGAACTCCACGTACCACCGCTCCTTGGGCACCACCAGGCAGTTGGGGTGCAGATTGGTCACGTACACATCCTCTTTCGTATCAGGCGCCTGGATGTCCACGTGCAAGCGCACGCCTTCCACTTCCACAACGCCTTTGATTCTCAAGCTTCACCTCCTTCCTCTGCTTGATCCAAGAGCTGCGATTCGCCGAGCGCTCCAAAGGCAGTCAGTACCCGCTGCAGAGCGAAGTCGACGCTTACCTTTTGAACGCCGAGCCAGAACCCGACAGTTTCGCCCGGGTATCCGGCGAGGTAACAGAGACAGCACGCGAGCACGTCCCTGGCAAATCCCAGGTCCCGAGGGCGGGAGGCTCTCTCTCCTCGGTCGTATGAGCCAAGCATAACGTCAACGCCGTGCCCGAAGTGCGAACCAACCGCCTTTGCGTAGTCCGCTATTTCCCAATCAGGCTTGCGCTCGGCGAGCACGCGCCTGAAGCAGTCCGCTCCTTTCTGCCAGAGCTGTATTTTGGGGTGTTCTTCCGGCGCTTTGATCGTTGGAACGAACTGACGGGCTTGCTTCCACACTTCTTTAGTGCGGAGCTTGCGCAGGGCAGCGTTCATTCGCTGCTCCACGCGCCCTCGCGATACGCCGAACCGTTCGCCGATTTCCTCGTAGGTATGCTCGCGCCCGGTGCCAAGACCGAAGTAGAGCTCTACCATTCTCCTTTCTACGTCCAAGAGGTCGGCCTGGCCCAGCATGCGCTTGACCGAAGCTTGGAGCTCATGGTATGTGGCTTCCATCTCCTGGTCCGAGACGTACCCAGCCGCGAACATGGCGAGCTTGCCCTGCTGGCTTAGGGCGAACCCTTCTTCCGCATCCAACATAAGCAGCTCGTCAGCTGGCGAGGTCTTGCCGTCGCCACCACCAACTGCAGAAGCGAGAAACTGCTGGTCGTCCAGCGAGTGGAACCCTCTGCCGAACCGATACGCAACGTCAAGCCAGTACTGCACCTGCTCCGGCTCTACGCCCAGCTGTTCCACGAGCCACTCAAATGGAGCGTCGCGCCCGGTTCTGTCTCGGTGTTGGGCTTGCAGCCTGGCAATCTTCGCGATCTTCTCCGCCATGTGCACCGGCATGACTCCATACTCCCGGAGCGCGCGGGTGATGCCCTGCCTGATCCACCCCATAGCGTACGTGCTGAACCTGAACCCTCGGGTGTAGTCAAAATCCACAGACGCGCGCAAGAGTCCGATGGAGCCCTCTTGGAACAGGTCTTCGGGATCAAGCGCCGGATCATCGCGGAGTCTTTCCGGATTAAACCGGTACCAGTTCGCGAATTTCCACGGCAGGTTTATGTTGCGCGTCGCGATCTCGTTGCGTATGCGGATTCTCTCCTCTCCGGAAGCCTCACGGTACGCCCGGAAGAGTTCGTAGTCGCGGCCGACCTTGGCTGCGGCCTCTTCCTCGGTCAGGGTTTCAGTGTACTCCACTTCCCGCAACTCCCAGTCATCGCCAAAACTGAAAGTCCGGAACTCGTCAACTTTGAGCGAGAGGTCGTACAACGCGAGCTGTTCCTCTATCTCCCATACCTCCTGACGAGACAGAGGCTGGCCGTAGTATAGAGTTCTATAGCTCCCCCGAACCAGGTCAGACTCGGTCCGCTCCACCAGCTCGCCCACAGTCTTGATGCCCTGGACAAGGAGCCGCATCTCGGTTCCCCCGCCTATCCCAAGCGCCTTGACCGGCTTCTTAAGGAAGTTAGTCGTGAGCCAGTCAGGGTCGCGGGTGGCAACCGGAACAAGCGGGCTAGCGTCCTCCTCTTCTTCCCCGCTTTCAGGCTTGGCAGGTTCTGGAACCGGAATCGGCGCGAGCGCTTCTTGCACTCTTACTAACAGCTCCTGCGGCAGGGCGCTCTGCTCCACAACCACAGAACGGTTGTCTAGCAGGCAGAGCTCGGTGCTCGGGCTCCTGGCAAGGTCCACGTCTACATGTACCAGACGGGAACGCGCCTCCCTGGTCACGCGGAGCAAGCCGCGCATCCGCAGGGCTGGCGCGTCCTTTGGGGCGGCATGACTGACCGTCTGTTCCCTCTTGGCCGCCGGAGCAAGCTCCAAGAGCCACTCATCTGGCACGGCAACGTTGTACTGCGCAGAGATGCCGTGCCCGGTGTGCACCAGGTTGTAGGTAACGAACTGCTTGGGCGGGTTGTGTACCAGGGTTGAGGATTTTGCTATGGTGATGCCCTGGATTGAGCCGCTCCGGTACTCGTTAGCGCGCCAGTGCGCGCACAGGTTAGCCTTGAACGCGCTCGCAACCACCCAGTTGATGAGGTCCGGGTGTGTGGTGCTTGAGTCCTCGGTTCCGAGCTCCCCGAGCCCTTTAAACAGTTGTTTGCGCACGCGCGCCACGCCTTCCATGTACTGGGGATGGATGCCGCGCTCCAGGCACCACCGGTCCTGCTGTTCTGCCTGTGCGTACTCCTGCAGGATATTCAGGAATGTGATGAAGTCGCTCTCGCGATCACAGAGCAGGCGCTGCTCCGCAAGCACGTCTTCGTCTACCTGGCGCATAAACACGTTCCCGACATACAGGAACGACGCTATGGTTGCGGCTTCTGCCAGGCACCCCTGGTCTTCCGCAAGCAGCACAAATCGCGAGAGTTGTGCGGAGAGCGAGAGCCGGCTCATCCTCCAGCCGAGTTCCGTGAGGTTCCCCTCGCAGTCCACGGCTCCCCACCCGGCGAGCCGTTCCTCTGCCTGTCTGACAGACCGCCGCGGGGCAGGGGTCGGCATGTCCAACGCCGCAAGGTCCGCAACTCCCCAAGACTTTGCCTTGAGCACCACGTCAGAGAGGTCCAGCCGCGCAACGTCCGGCAGCGTGTGCCGCTCCCGGCGCTCATAGGACCGCTTTGAGTAGAGCCGCACGCATGTGCCGGCGGCAGTTCGCCCTGCCCTGCCGGCGCGCTGCGCGGCCGAGGCCTGGCTTATGGTATCTATGACCAGGCTCTCCATGTCGCTGTCCGGCTCAAAGCCGGGAACGCGCGCAAGACCTGAATCCACCACCCAGCAAATGCCGGGTATGGTGAGCGAGGTCTCTGCCACGTTGGTCGCGACCACCACCTTGCGGCCGGGCACTCTTCCGAACACCCGCGACTGCTCCGAGGGGTGCATGCTGCCGTAGAGCGGCAGGATAGTCACCCCGGAGAGCCCGAGCCTGCGCAGCCAGCGTATGGTCTTGGTGATTTCGTAGAGTCCGGGCATGAACACAAGCACGTCCCCCGGCTCTCCGGTCCTGTGGATGCGCGAAACCTCGGTGATTGCGGCGCGGACAGCGTCGTCCGTGTCCTGCCGATACTCAACCGAAACCTCGTGCGCCCGGAACGGAATCTCCACGATGGGCGCGCTGCCCAGGTACCGCGAGAACAGGTGCGGATTGATGGTTGCGCTCGCGAGCACCACCCGCAAACTCTTGCGCTTCGCGAGCAAACTCTTGAGGTACGCGAGCAGGAAATCTGTGTACAGATGCCGCTCGTGCACCTCATCCACCATGATGAGGCCGTACCGCGAGAGCATCGGATCGCCGGCGACCTGCTGCATGATGATGCCCTCGGTCATGAACACGATGTCCGTGCTCTCACTCGTGAGGTTCTCAAACCTCACGTGCACCCCCACTTCCCGGCCGACCTCCCACTTCTGCTCGTGAGCGAGCCGCCTGGCTGCCGCGTACGCGGCAATCCTGGTTGGCTCGGTGCATGCAATCCTCCCAGCCTTTGCCCATCCTGCCTGGTGCAGAATCACGGGCAGCTGCGTGGTCTTGCCGCAACCGGTCTCGCCAACCACAACCACTGCGTGGTGCTTTTCCAGGGCATGCAGGATGTCATCCCGCGCCCCGTAAATCGGCAACTCTGGCATTGTCCGTCTCCTTCTTTGGAGTAGTTCTGCGTGAAGAGGAAAGTATCAAGATTTCTTACTTTTATTGATTGTCAACGTGCATCAGTAGCTTTACTATAAATTAAAATTAAAGTCAATGTTGACAAAATTGCTTATTTTTGATATGTGTAACTTACAACCAAAAAGCAACCTGCTAAACGATCTTTCAACAATCACACGCCCAAGGAGCCTAAAAATGGCACGCAAGAGAAAGACGCAAGTGGTGTACGAGCCGCCGAGCGCGGATGAGGTCGTGCAAAGGCTCAAGCAGTGGGTGAATACCCACCGCCGCAAGACGCCGTTCGCGAAAATCGCCCTGGAGCTTGGCTTGCCCGAAAAGCGGTTCCGCAACGCCATGCAGGGTAAGGATGAGCTGCGCGGTTTTCGGTGGGAAATCCTGGACCGGCTCGAAGCAGCAGATCAGGGCATTGAGTACAAAACCAGGCAGGGCGAGGACGACACAGGAGAGGCGCCGCGCAAGAAAGAGCTCTCACCGGCAGAGCAGGACCGCATCAATAACATCCAGCTCCGAACCATAGAGCGAATTGAGGGGACAGTGTTCTGCTGCATCGTTGGGCAGGAAATCTCCCCGATCCGGTGCCTTGGCATCCAGGGCCAGCCCGAGTGCTTCGGCTGCGCCGCAGCCTCGCGCTTCTGCGAGGAGTGCAAGGTCCGGCCAATCGCGTTCTCGGAAGTTGAGCTGTGCGGGGCATGCCTCACCAAGGCGCTTGAGTCCGAAAAGGACATGGGCATTCCGAGCTTCCCTAAGGATGCTAAGGTTGAGTGCCCCCTGGCGAACGGCAAACGTATCGGTGTTGCAACGTGCCGTTCCATGCAGGGTCCGAACTGCGGCACCTGCGACGCGCCGAGCAGAATCTGCGAGGAGTGTAAGGAACACCAGGTGCGGTATCCGGACTACGGGTGGTGCCTGCACTGCACGGTTCTCAAGTACGGCGAAGGCTGGGCCGAAGAAGATAGCTGGAGCACTGAAGACGACCTCCTGGTTGAGGTTGGGCCGGACAAAGAGGAAGAGGGAGAAGACGAAGATACAGGAGTTAAACTCCAACGCAGGTATTTCCCGCCTGGAACTCACCCAAACTTGATTCGCGAGGTTCGTGAGCTATTGGGGATAAAGCAAAAAGAGCTCGCGCGCCTCATCGGTCAACAGCGCGGGGCATCAGTCTCTCACCTTGAGGCGGGAAGGAAACTCCCGAACCTAGTGACCGCCCTCAAGTTAGAGATAGCGCTCGGTTGGTCAATCGGCAGTCTCTTCGCCGAGCTCAAGGAGCAACTCCAGGAAGAGCTGCTTAAGCGCGCATCAGAGGGCAACGAAGAGGTTCGTTCAAGCATAGCCAACAGGCCGCGCTTTCCCTACGAAAAGTTTACCGTAGGGAAGTATCTCCCGCGGGCGTTGGTGGTGCGGGCACTCGAGCTCATCGCAACCAAGCGTTTCTGCGGCAGGAACTACCTTGAACGACATCTTGAAATACCCGAGGCGCAGTCAAAGCGGTTGCAGGCCTACCTGCTCCGTGCCGGCGTCATCGGTCCGGTGGTGGGTAACGGAAAACGCCGGGCAATCATGGTAACCCCTCGCAATCTCGACAAGGTGAGGCGCAGGCTTAACCTGGACGGGGTAGTCGGCATGGAGGAGACCCCAAACCCTCCGACGATTGTTGAAGAGGAGGACCTGGCGCCGAATGACGAGCCAACACTGTCTGAAGGCACCTATGGCGCCTCGGTAAAACTTTCTGTCTCACTCTTACCCGAAGAGCGCCATGCCCTAGAAGTGCGGTCGCATGAACTAATAAGTACAGGAGGGCGATACGACTTGAAGACAAGCCGCATGGCGCGTATCGCCTTTCAGATGCTTCTGGAAGCCTCTGACGAGGAAATCCTGCGAATCGCCGAAAGCGTCCCAAATCTTGAGGCGCTACGGGGACGCCGAAGAAACAACATTTCCTAACCCGGAAGGAGGTGTAACTAAGCCCGCGCACACGGAAGTGCGCGGGCTTTTTTCTTTGCAAAAAAAAGACGGCGGAATGCGTGTTGCTGCATTCCGCCGTGATGGTGCGCTGACTGCGCTTGCTGGGCTTGTGCCCTACGCCGTGACGGCCTCCTCGGCCTCCGGCGCCGACGCGCTGGTCTTGAGCTGCTTCTGCATCTCCTGGAGCGCGGTGACGAGCACATCGGCCTGCTGGCTGACGGTCTGGCGCTGGTCTGGCGAGAGCTTCTCGGGCTTGAGCGCCTGTGTGTCCTCGTACAGGCTGATCATGCTGCTCGTGAGACCCTTGAAGGTCACGTTGCGCTCGCGCTTGTCCCGGCTTGAGCTCTCCTTGCCGTTGCCCGTGAGGTTCTGGGTCATGCCCTTGAGCCGGTTCGCGTCCAGGCTGCGCTTGGCGGCCTGCTTGGCCCACTTCACCTGGGCGGCCGCGTCCGGGATCTCTATGAGAACCTTGGCCTGGGAGAGGTTGACTTCGCTGCGGTCCAGCATGCGCTGCACCTCTTCGGGCAGCGCGAGCAGCGAGAGCCGGTCCGTGATGAACGTCATGGACTTCTTGGTGCGGCGCTCCACCTCGGACTTGTTGCCCTCGCAGCGGTCCATGAGGCTTGAGAGCCCGCGCGCCTCCTCTATGGGCGTGAGGTCCTCGCGCTGCATGTTCTCGATGAGCGCGAGGTCCACGGACTCGTCGTCATCCACCTCCACGACCAGTCCCGGGATGGTGGGCCTTCCGATGAGCTCGCACGCGCGCCAGCGCCGCTCGCCCGCGACCAGCTCGTAGGCCACGGCGTCGCCGTCCGAGATGTCCCGGACCGTGACGGGCTGGAGCACGCCCTTCTCCTGGATGGACGCGCCGAGCTCGGCCAGGGACTCTTCGCTGAAGCGCTGGCGGGGCTGGTGCGGATTTGGCTGGATCTTGTCCACCGGGATCTCGCGCAGCTCGAGCTGGTGCTGCACGACTGCTACCGCTGCTTGGGTCATTGCAACTCTCCTCTGGGGGTTTGGGTGAGCGATGAAATGGTACAAAAATGAGGCACGTTACCTCGTTACGTTTTATATATATTATTTATTAATTTTTGTCAATATTGACAAGAATATCAACTATTGCTATAGTAACTTTTCACAAAAACGGCCCTTTATTTTAACTAAAGCTCTCACACTAACAGGAGAAACCATTGAATACTCTTGAGTTGACCTTCTATCCGCATCCCACGCATGTGACGTGGCTGGATAGCGGCTTCTGTGTGATGACCGTGCGGACACCCTCCAAATTCGCGCGGCTTGCGCTTGCGGTGAGGTACGGCGGCATGCACTGCGAACCAGCCGGCAGCGCGCACTTGCTTGAACACCTGCTGTACGAAGGCCCTGCGAGGAACGGCGTGCACCCCTTGCTCGCTCCGCTCGTGCCGTTCGGAGTTAAAGGCAACGCGTGCACCTCAAGCGCCTTCACCTCGTACCTCGCGTCCGGCCATATGCGGAGTGCGGAAAAAATGCTCGCCGCGCTCCTCGTCATGGCATTTGAACAGTCGTTTACCTCGAAAATGGTAGACGCGGAGCGCAGCGTCATCCAGCG
>CAYIMZ010000016.1:8562-12141 GCA_964364695.1 uncultured Gammaproteobacteria bacterium
AAGCCGCCACGGCTCATCCGCTACTTCCACGAACCTACCGATGAGCGCGAACAAACGCTCCTGGACATGGCGCTTGCGGTGTTGGTTGAGTCTCCGTTCGGCGTCCTCTACCGGAAACTGCGGCTTGAGCAGAATCTGGTTTATCACGTATCCGCAGACTCTGACGCATGGCCGCGGCATGAAGTCTCCATTACCGTGGAGATTGAGCCTGAATGGTTTGAGCACGTGGATGCCGAGATAGACCGCGCCATTGAGATGGTGTGCGAGGGCGAGATTCCGGCTGACGCGCTCGCCGCAGACAGGAGCGACCGGCTACTCAACCACGAAGTCAGCTACTGGGAAACAGCGGGCGCGGACTGGTACGAACAGCAGCTGAATGATTGGATTGGAGGGTACCTCACAAACGTGGACCACGAGCGTATCATCAGGACTGCCCGAGAGGAAGACCTCGCAGCAGTGGCGCGCACGTACCTTGGAAGCGGCCACGGCACCTTGCGCATCATCCAAACTACGTGACTGATCTTCCATGCACAACACGACCCCCCTGCAGGCTTGCGAGCTTGCAGGGGGTTCTTTTTTTGATGATAAAAAGACCGCTGCCCATGCAATGCACGAACAGCGGCTTGGGAAACCAAAAGAGCCTATATCTCTGCCTTCCAGCTCAATTTGAGCCAAAAAATGTTTTCCAGCGCTTCTGGTTTCATGATGCCCGGAGAGCCATGCATTTCATCCTCCAGCTTCGCGAAAGAAGCCGACGAACTCCTGTAACCAGTTCTCCGGGAAGAACAGTTTGGATAGGATGCCAAACACAGCCACGCCAGCTTTTTAAGCCATCGCGCGAAAACCAGCACCCTATCCAAACAAAGAACATTGAACAGCAGGAGCGCCCATTGTTGTTGTTCCAGCTTATTGCCATTACCCTGGGGCCAGCGCTCCTGCTGTTCAATCCTACTCCTTCAAGCACGTGCGCCAGAAAGTCTTGAGGACTTTCTCCAGCCGCTTGACCCGCAAATGGGGCCGCCTGCTTCCGTCCTCGCGGGTGTTCGAAACCCGGGCCGCGATCTCCTTGCCAGCCGTGGTCATGGTCATGAACAGGTACAGATACTGCCTGATGGGCGGGCGCACGCGCGAGATGCGCGGCGCGTTCGTGCTGTCTATCCGGGAGACGTCCAGCCCGGCGTAGCGCCGCAACTCCCGCCAGTGCGGCCACTTGCGCCAGCCGATGAGCGCGGCAATGACCGTAATGATGTCACCATCCCTGTACTCCGCGAGCAGGGAATGCCCCTCCATGAGCGCTCGCAGCTCCTCCATCTTACCCTGTTTGCGGGCGAGCTGGACGTAGTAGTTGCGCAAGTCGCGCTGGTAGTTGGCAGCCACCTGCTCGCGGTAGTCCTCGGGAACGTACCTGCCCAAGGAACATGCCGCAAGCGTTGAGATGGCATCCGGGACCTCCAGGTCCGTGGCGAGCGCGAACGGATCCGGGTTCTCAAGAACCCTTTCCATCCCTTTGGTGAAGAGCCCCGGGGGCTGGGGCTCAGGAACAGGCAGTGCTTCGCCATCCGGACCCTTCTTGGCCTGCTCCGTCCTCACGGCCTCCGGAAACAGGAGCACGAGCCCGTCCAGCACGTGGTGCTTGGCCTGGCGCACCGCATCCGTGGCTTCCAGATACTCCAAGGCCACGCGGTGTGTGTTCGGCAGCTTCGCAATGAGCTCTGCTTCGTCCGGGAGTTCCTGCTTCTGCAGGAGGTAGGGACGCGCGAGCGCGCCGGCGGTGAGAATCGTGACCAAGCTCTTGGCCACGTTCCCGACCTTGCCGCGCTTGCCCCGCTCCGCCATGAAGCGATAGTACAAGGGCTCAATACCCAGCTCCCGAAGCATAGCCGCAAACGGGGTGCCCCACCGAACGTTGCCGCAGAACACCACCTGCTTGGGGCTGCCGTTCGCGGACACGAGCTCCGCGACATCCATGGCCCCGGAGTGATCATTCGGAACAAAGCGTTCCGTGACCTCGGGCTCCTGACCCTGCTCCTGGCTCACCGCGACCACGGTGTGCGTGTTCCTGCCAATGCCAATACCGAACTTGGTCATGCTCTACCTCCCTTGGTGCGGAATAGGATTGATTGTAATCAGTTGTGATTGTGCGTATTTTGTGAAAAACAAGTGTACCAGTATTTTTGGCTGATGTCTAGCTGCCGTAAAAAAAATTGGATAGGGTGCCAAAAGGAAGAGAATTTCAGCTTAACGCAGCCTTTACTCCGGGGCCCAGCACCCTATCCAAACTTTGGAACGAACATGCGGCAGGAGCGCCAAGAACTGGATGCCCCAACTCCGAACGAGAGTCTTTGGCTACGGGCCAGCGCTCCTGCCGAACTACGCACAGTATACCACAATCACAATTCCGTCAACCCAAAGCAACCGCATGAATCACCAAAAAATACGGCTCACATGGCGCCGTGAGCGGCCTAAACCCCGAGCCGCGGCTGTGGCTCACATGGTGTAATTGAGCCGCACTCGCGGCTCATACTGGCGGCTTGATTGAGCCGCGTCTAGGGCGCGGGTTCGTACCTGGCCTGGCTGGGGCGGCCGGTGCGCTTGAGCTTGCCCGCCTTGACCAGGGCAGCCAGGTGCCGCGTGGCAGTGGCATCGGACACGCGGAGGAGTTTTTGCACATCATCGTTCGCGATTGAGCGGTTCGTGCGGGCGAGGGACATGATTTTTTCCAACTTCTTTGCCTTGCGGGATTGGATTGTTCCGCGCGCCCGAGCCAGGAGCTCGCGGATGAAGCTCTGTGGCTCGGATGCAACCGCAGCCGACACGCTCGCAGGAGCAGGAGTAGGCGCAGACACAGGAGATTCGGAAACAAGTTCCTGTGGGATTGATGGGGCAGGCGCATCAACCACTGGCTCAACAGCCGTTGGTTCAATAGCTACTGGTTCAACGACAAGGTCAGGCTGCGCCTCGGTTGCTTGGGGAACTGCAGGGACTGCGGCTGGCACATCAGGGGCAGGTGTATTGACATCGGTTGTTGGAGCTTCTTCGGTCATTATCATAACCGTACCCTGTTCTGCCTTAAAAATCAATGCAAATGTAAAAAAGAACCGCTGCCCGCACAACGCGCGAACAGTGGTTCGGAAAGCGGCGTGCATCAGTTTTGCCTCCGCTTCATCGGATAGTAATACTCACTGAAATAGTGGTCGCGGCAGTACCCTCGAGCATAGTGACTCTTTCCGCATCTATCTATGGAGCATACTTTCCTACTTCTCGGCTTGCCCTTGTGCCATGGAACGAGATGGGTTGGCAAGCAAAACCGCACATAATGCCTCGGGCAGTACCCGTCCGTTTCCGCATAGTGACGACAGCCGAGCACCTTGCACAATCCCCTCACGTTCACTCAGTACCTCCTTTGAGAATGAACTCCGTGGGCGGCCTATTTCTTCCCCTCTCCCCCGCTCCGCTTCGCGATAACCTCGTTCGCCACGTTCTGCGGCACATCCTGGTAATTCAAAAATTCCATGGAATAGGAGGCCCGTCCCTGGGTCATGGACCGCAGACTCGTGGCATAGCCGAACATCTCGGCCA
>CAYIMZ010000017.1:0-11671 GCA_964364695.1 uncultured Gammaproteobacteria bacterium
TTCCAGAAGTTTGTGGATGAGCGCACGGGCTCACCTTTTGAGCTTGCATATGAACGCGGCCAAGCGCGCTTTGCGGCAGTGCTTGAAAGCGCCATACTCCCCGAAGCAGGGGTAGACCGGGGCGTCATCGGCGTCGGCCTTTCAGAAGTCGGCATTGTACGGCTGCCCGTGCACAAGGCAATTGTTGCGGGCGCCATTGCAACCGGCAACTATTTGGACCGCATTGCGCGCGCGTTCGGAGCCATTTTTCAGGGCCTCCTGCAGGGCAGGGGGCCCGGGGACGGCCTGGGCGGGCCGCTCGCCATTGCCGTTGCCACGGACGACGCCATAGAGCTCGGGCTTCCGCACGCCATCATCTTCACGGCCATTCTCTCCTTCAACCTCGCCATCATCAATATTCTGCCGTTCCCGGCTCTGGACGGGGGCAGGCTCATATTCCTCGCGGCAGAGGCGATCCGGCGCAAGCCCTCGCGCGCCGAGGTTGAGGCCTGGTTCCACAGGGTCGGGTTTGCGCTCCTCATCCTGCTCGCCGCAGTCATCACGTACCGCGACATTGGCCGCTTTGGTGGACGGATCTGGCAGGCTGTGGTAGGCTGAACGCCTATACATAGAGGCGACGTATGGCACGAGGATGGTTCGGAGGGCTCTCAAAAGACATTGGCATTGATCTGGGGACCTCAAACTCCATTTTTTACGTCCGCGACAAAGGCATTGCCATCAACGAGCCAACGGTCGCGGCCGTGAACACGCGCACCGAGGCCCTGGTGGCCGTCGGAACGGACGCCAAGAGGATGATGGGCAAAACTCCGGCCCACATCACGGTGGTGGAACCCATGGTTGCGGGCGTGATTTCCGATTTTGAGGTTGCCGAGAAGTTCATTAAGCACTGCATTGAAAAGATCCACCGCGGCACGTTCGCGTTTGCCCCGCGGCCCCGCACCATTGTGAGCGTGCCTCTGGAGATCACGGAGGTTGAGCGCAAGGCGGTGATAGACGCGGTCACGCGGGCAGGGGCGCGCGAGGTGCGGCTCGTCACGGCGCCCCTTGCCGCGGCCATCGGCGCACGCCTCGCGGTGCAGGAGTCCTACGGCAGGATGGTGGTAGAAATCGGCGGGGGCACCACGTCCATTGCTGTGATTTCGCTCTCGGGCATTGTTGAGTCCACCATGCTCAAGACCGCGGGCAACGTGCTGGATGCGACCATCCAGGCGTTCGCGAGGGACGCGTTCAACGTGGGAATCGGCAGAAAAGCCGCCGAGGAAATCAAAATTAAGATCGGCTCCGCAATGCCGGGAGAAGAGCCAAGCGAGCTTTCGGTGAAGGGGCGCAACATGCTCACGGGCTTGCCCAAAGAGTTCACGGTCACGGACGGAGCCGTGCGCGAGGCCATCAAGCGCCCGGTGCGGGCCATTGTGGACGCCATACGCACCACGGTTGAGAACGCGCCTTCGGAGCTTATTGCCGACTTATACGAGAGCGGCATCCTCCTTTCGGGCGGGGGCGCGCTCTTGCGCGGCCTGGACGCGCTCGTAGCAAAAGAACTCACCATGCCGGTGCGTGTGGTTGATGACCCGCTCACCACGGTGGTGCGGGGGACCGGGCTCCTCCTGGACGACGATTCGCTGCTCGCCAGTGTTGAATCCGGGAGTACCGGGTCCTTGGCATAGGAACAAAGGCCAATCTTGCGCGCATAAAATAAAACCCATGGCAATACTCTCCAACAGACGCACGGCGCTTTTGGCGCTCCTCGCGGTTGCGGTGGTGCTCTACCACGCAACGCCGTTTTCGGGATTGGTGCGCGCGAGCGCGCTCCCGCTCGCCCGCGCGTTCGCGCCGGCGCGGCATCTGGGAGAGCTCCTCGGCGCGTGGGCTCGGGGCGGGGCGACTTCGCAGGAGATGCTTGATGCGTTTGCCGAACGCGATCGCGCCCGGGCGCTCCTTGCGGCAAGCCAAACCGCTCCCGAGGGAAACGCGCTCTCGGCGTTTCCAAGGGTTTTGGCGCAGGTGGTTGCCGTGCAGCGCATCGGCGCGAGCCGCTTGCTCCTCATCAACCGCGGCTCTCTTGAGGGCGTTTCCGACAACGCGGGCGTTGCGACGCCCGGCGGCGCATTCGTGGGAAAAGTGGCGGCCGTGTTTCCCCGCGCGAGCCTCGTATCGCTCGCGGCCGACCCCAAGAGCGTGGTTGCGGCAACCATTGGCAGCCGTCCGGATATCCAAGCCGTGGCGCGGGGCAGGGAGGGATTCGGGCTCTCTCTTGAGCTGGTGAGCCAGGACGCTCCTCTCGCTCCCGGGGATGTGGTTGTAACCAGCATACTGGAGGAAAACACGCCCGCCGGGCTCGCGATCGGCACGGTTGCGGCGGTTTTCTATGCCGAAGGGGAGCTCTTTAAGCGCGCAGAGCTCACGCCGTTTGTGTCGCTCGGCGCGCTCCGGGAGGTGGCAGTCTTTACCCCGCTCTCGGCCGATGGAGGGGAGTAGTTTGCAGCGTATGCGTACAGCGTTACTCATTATCTGCGCCATTGCCATTGACGCGTTCCTGGGACAGGGCATACTCTCGGGCGGCCGCCTCTACACGGGGTTTGCGGTTATGCTCCTTTTCACGCGGCAGGGGCGCCAAAGCGCAGCGCTCGCGGTAGCGGTAGCGTACGGCGTAGCGCTTGACGTACTGGAAGCGGGCGTACCGTTCGGAACCATGCTCGCGAGCCACGTGCTTGTGTGGTTGCTGCTCGCGCTCGGGCGCAACACGCTCGCCGCCCTTCGCGGCTTCCGCGCCGCGCTCGCGGCAGGAGCGCTCGTGTTTGCGTATGGCGCGTTCATTGAGTGGGCGCGGTATGCCCTAACCGCGCTCGCGGGAAACCTGGATGTCAGTTTCAGCGCAGGCGTGTTCGCGGCAGCAGCGTTTTCCGCTCTCGCGACCGTAGTACTCGCCGCACTCCTCGCGTGGTGCGGCCGCGCGGCGAGCCGCAGCCTGCGGGCGCGGTTTTTAATCAGGTGAGCATGCCAGCTGACCCGTTTATCATAAAAGAGTACGGCGGCGCCATCCGCGACTCAAGCCTCACAGCCTTCAGGAACGAGGTGGACGGGGACATTGTTGCGGCCGACTCCTACCGGAAACGCCTTTCGTTCGCCGCAGGCCGCGGGCGCGCAAAGTGGGTCGTGGGCGCGGCTGCGATTTTCGCGTTTGCGCTGCTCTTCTCGCGGCTGTACTACTTGCAGATTGTGCGCGGGAGCGAGTACTACGGCGCTGCCGAGGGGAACCGCATACGCAGAAGTCCGATCCTCGGCGCCCGGGGCGTGGTGTTTGACCGCAGAGAGAAGCGCCTCGCGTACAATGTTCCGGATTTCGCGCTCCTCGTGACCCCGCGGGACCTTCCCATGTCCCAGGAAGAAGAAGACGCTATGTTCGGGGCCATTGCCCGCTCCGTGGGAGTTTCGGCGTTTGACCTGGTGGAGCGCTTTGCGGACGTGCCGCGGAATAGCTCCGAGCCCGTTGAAATCATGCGCGGCCTCACGCAGGAGCAAGCCGTGTCCCTTGCTCCGGACGCGGCAACATGGAGCGGGGTTGCCATATCTCCGGTTGAGCAGCGGGCGTATGCCATGCCCGTGGAACTCGCGCACGTGCTCGGGTATACCGGCAAAATCGCTCCGGAGGAGTACGAGCGCTACGTTTCGGATTTGGGGTACGCGCTCCGCGAACACGTGGGAAAAACGGGGCTGGAAAAAACATACCAGGAATCTCTGCGCGGCAGGAGCGGAGAAGAGCTCATTGAGGTGGACTCGCGCGGCCAGGCCGTGCGCACGCTGGAGCGGCGGGAAGGGGCAGTGGGGGATAACGTGTACCTCCACCTGGACGCGGTACTCCAGGAGGCCGCCTGGGAGGCGCTTGCGGCTTCAGTTTCGAGCCACGAATCCCCGGGCGGAACCGTGATTGCGCTTGACCCCCGGAACGGGGCTGTGCGCGCGCTCGTTTCGTACCCTTCGTTCTCCTCGGAAGCGTTCAGCCGCGGCATCAGCGCCGCGGAGTACGAAGCACTGCTTTCGGACGCTTCCCTACCCCTGTTCAACCGCGCCTTAAGCGGAGAGTACCCGTCCGGTTCAACCATCAAGCTGGTCGTGGGCGCGGCTGCGCTTGAAGAGGGCCTGGTGAACCGGCATACCACGGTCCTTTCAACGGGCGGCATCAGGGTGGGAGAGTACTTTTACCCGGACTGGAGGGCCGGCGGGCACGGGGAGACCGACATCATCCATGCGCTTGCTGATTCCGTGAACACCTACTTTTATGCCATCGGAGGCGGCTGGGGCAACATTCCCGGCCTGGGCATTGAGCGCATTGCCCGTTACGGGGCGCGCTTTGGACTCGCGAGCCCGACGGGCATTGACCTGCCTTCGGAGAGGAGCGGTTTTCTGCCGAGCGAGGAGTGGAAGCGCGAAACAAAAGGCGACCGGTGGTACCTCGGGGACACGTACCACGCAGCCATCGGCCAGGGCGATGTTTTGGTAACCCCCCTGCAGATAGCGAACGTTACCGCGGCAATCGCGAACAACGGCACTCTGTACAGCCCGCGCCTCGTGGACCGCATAGGCCGTGAGTACGAAACGAGCGCGCCGTTTGAGCCTCGCGTGCTCCAAAGCGCGGTCGCGCAAGAGGAAAACGTGCGCGCCATCCAGGAGGGTCTGGCTGCGGCCGTGACCTACGGCACGGCCCGTTCTCTCTTGAGCTTGCCGGTCGCTGCGGCCGGCAAAACCGGCACCGCGGAGTGGGGCGAGGGGAGGCGTCCGCACGCGTGGTTTACGGGGTACGCGCCCTACAAAAATCCGGAGCTCGTGGTGACCGTGCTGGTGGAGCAGGGCGAGGGAGGGGACCTCGCAGCCACTCCTGTCGCTAAAAAAATATTTGAGCGGTATTTTTACACAGAGGCACCCTTGACACCCGCGCCAGCCGAAGGTAGTATATCTAATTAGTATGCCAGAAAGCCAAACATACCTTACAGACGCAGGACACAAGAAGCTCAAAGAAGAGTTGGAGCACCTCAAAAAAGTGCGCCGCCCGGAGATCGCGGAGCGCATCAAGCAGGCTAAAGACTACGGAGACCTCTCGGAGAACGCGGAGTACGCGGACGCGCGCGAGGAGCAGTCGTTCGTGGAAGGCCGGATTCTGGAGCTGGAGAACGCGCTCAAGAATTCTACCGTGGTTTCAAGCCAGGATGCTGACCCCGAAACCGTGAACATCGGCGACACCGTGACTGTTTCGTGCGGAGGCCGGAAGAACACCTATACCATCGTGGGGTCCAAAGAGGCTGACCCGGGCAACGGCAAGATCTCCAACGAATCCCCGATTGGGCGCGGCCTGCTCGGCCACAAAAAAGGCGATGAGGTCCTCGTGAAAACGCCGAAAGGGGAGAGCGCCTGGAAGATAGAGAGCATGGGTTAAGCGGGCGTTCGCGGGACTTTTTGTTGCATGAATGCGGCATTTGCCGTATACTATTTGGTATGAAAGACGCGCCCAAACATCAGGACGAATTCTCAAACCGCGCCGAGCGCCTCGCGGCGCTCCGGGATGCGGGTATTGACCCGTACCCTTCAAAAACGGGGCGCGACCGCACCATTGCCGAGCTTGCGAAAGATCCTCCCAGAGGCAAAAAAGAGGCGACCATCGCGGGCCGCATCCGCTCGGTGCGCTCCCACGGCGGCTCAACCTTTGCGCACGTGCAAGACGGCACGGGCACGTTTCAGGTGTACCTCAAAGAAGACGAGCTTGCGGAGCAGTACCGGCTGTTTGCGGATGCGGCTGATGTGGGGGACTTCATTGAGGCGCGGGGAACCGTGTTCAAAACCAAGCGCGGAGAGCCCACGCTCCTCGTGTCCTCGTGGGCCATGCTCGCCAAAGCTCTGCGGCCGCTGCCCGAGAAATGGCACGGCCTCGCGGACGTTGAGGCGCGGTTCAGGAAGCGGTATTTGGATGTGCTCGCGAACCCCGCGGTACGCTTCCGCATGGAGCAGCGCTCGGCAATCATAGACAGCATCCGGGACACCATGCGCAAGCACGGCTTCCTGGAAGTGGAAACTCCGACCCTGCAGCCCGTGTACGGCGGAGGGTTTGCGCGGCCTTTCAAAACGCACCACAATGCGCTCTCCGCGGATTTCTATCTGCGCATTTCAGACGAGATGTACCTCAAGAGGCTGCTCGTCGGCGGCTTTGAGCGGGTGTACGAAATCACCAAAGTGTTCCGCAACGAGGGGGTGGACATCCGCCACAACCCCGAGTTCACCATGTTTGAGGCGCAGGCGGCGTACCAGGACTACGCGTGGGGCATGGGTGTGTTTGAGGAAATTTTTGAAAACGCGGCCAAGAGCGTGCTGGGAACCACCGCCATAAAGCATGGCGATGAAACGGTGGACATTAAACGCCCGTGGAAGCGCATGACTGTCTCGGAAGCGGTTAAAAAAGTGGCTGGCCTGGATGCATCCGCATGGAAGAGCGCGGCAGGCGCCAAAAAAGCGGTCAGAGCCGCCCTCAAGGGGGACAGCGTGAGAGCGGCCGGCCTTGGCTCCATGCGTACGGTCGGCGAGGTGCTCGCGTTCGCGTTTGAATCGCTGGTTGAGGAAAAGCTCATTGCGCCGACCATTGTCCACGACTACCCCGTTGAAGTCTCGCCGCTCGCCAAGAAATCCGCGAAAAATCCGCAATTCACAGAGCGGTTTGAAGGGTTTGTATTCGGCCTTGAAGTCGGCAACAACTATTCCGAGCTCAACGATCCCGAGGATCTCTTGCAGCGGTTCGTTGCGGAAAAAAAGAAAGAGCAGGCCGGATTTGAAGAAGCGCACCAGACAGACCGCGACTACCTGGAAGCCGTTGAGCACGGCATGCCTCCGGCGTGCGGGTTCGGCATCGGCGTGGACCGCATGGCCATGCTCTTAACCGACGCTTCAAACATCAAAGAGGTGATTCTGTTCCCCACGCTCCGTCCGAAGGACAAAGGCTAGAGAGGTATGCACGCGTGGGTTGAAATTTCAAAACGTGCGCTTTTGCACAACGTGGCGCAGTTTAAATCACTCATCCGTAGCGCCGCGCTCATTGCGGTAGTAAAGGCGAACGCCTACGGCCACGGCCTTGCCGAAGTTGCTGGCGTAATCCAGGACCACGCTGATTACCTTGCCGTGATTAACCTGGACGAAGCGCGGACAATCCGCGAGGCGGGCGTGCACACGCCCATCATCATCCTCGGGTACATTGAGGAGAGCGCAGGAGCGCTCTCGTGGGCCGTCCGGGAACGCGTGGAGATCGTGGTAAACAGCTTGAGCCACGCCAAGCGCCTGTCCGAGCTGCTTGATGCGTCCGGGGAGCGCGACACGCTGCGCGTGCATGCCAAAGTTGATACCGGTTTGGGCAGGATGGGCATCCTTCCCGAGAACGCGGTCTCCTACATCAAGCAGATTAACGAACTGCCCCGGCTGTACCTGAAAGGCGTTGAGAGCCATTTTGCGGACGTTACAAACCACCGCGAGTACGCCAAAAAACAGCTTCAAACGTTTGAAGACATCAAGTATAAACTGTTCAGGGAAAAGATTGAGCCGCCGCTCTGGCACATGGCAAAGACTGAAGCCATTTTGGATTTTTCGGAATCCCACATGGATGCGGTGCGCCTCGGCATCGGGCTGTACGGGCTGTGGCCCGACACAAAACTGCCCGACCGCGTGCACCGTATTCACCCCGAATTTGAGCTTCTCCCCGCCCTCTCTTTTAAAGCGCGCATCCTGCAGGTGAAGGACTGCCCCGAAGGCGCGTACGTTGGGTACGGCTGCACGCACACAACCCGGCGCAACACCAAAATCGCCATCATTCCGGTGGGATACTACGAGGGCTACGGCAGGGGACTGTCCAACAAAGGCGAGATGCTGGTCCACGGGAACCGGTGCAGGGTGCTCGGCAACGTGTGCATGAACATGACCATGATAGACGTGACGGATATAACGAACGTGAAGCGGGGGGATGAGGTCGTGCTCATCGGCAAGCAAAAGGAGGATGAAATCACGGTCCGCGAACTTGCGGACGCCCTCTCAACCGTGCCGTACGAAACAATTACCGGCATCAACTCCTTTGTGAAACGAGTAGTAGTTAATTAACACATGGCAAAGTTGCGCGTCGCAGTACTATTTGGAGGCAGGAGCGGGGAGCATGAGGTGTCCCTGGTTTCGGCGTCCAGCGTGATAGAGAAGTTGGATCCGGAAAAGTACGAGGTCATTCCCGTGGGCATCACCAAGGAGGGGAGATGGATCGCGGGACCTGAATCAATGCAATTGCTTAAATCAGGCCGCGCGCCGAGCGAGAGCAACGCGCTCATCAAACCCGAACCCCCGTCCCGTGCCGGGGCAGTAGGGGGGCTGGGGAAGATTGACGTGGTGTTCCCGGTGCTGCACGGGCCGTACGGGGAAGACGGGACAGTGCAGGGATTCCTGGAGCTCGCCGGGCTGCCCTACGTGGGGTGCGGAGTGCTGGGCTCAAGCGTGTGCATGGATAAGGTCATGCAGAAAAAAATTCTCGCGCTGGAGGGCATACGCCAGGTTGCATACGAGTGGTTCTGGTCTTCGGAGTGGGAAAAGGAAAAGCCGCGCATCCTTGAAACGGAAAGCCTCGCGTACCCGCTGTTCGTGAAGCCCGCGAACATGGGCTCAAGCGTGGGTATTTCCAAGGTGCGCAACGCAGAAGAGCTTGAAGGAGCAGTGGCAGAGGCAATGCGGTACGACCGCAAAATTATTATTGAGAGGGGGGTCCTCGGGGCGCGGGAAATTGAAGTCGCGCTCCTCGGGTCTCGGCGTCCGCGCGCTTCAGTGCCGGGAGAGGTCATCTCTTCCAATGAATTTTACGACTACGACGCAAAGTACGTGGACGGCGCATCGCGCACGCAGATTCCGGCAAAGCTCGCGAGAGACCTTGTCGCACAAATTCAGGACACCGCAATCAGAGCGTACAAGGCGCTTGACTGCGAGGGCATGGCGCGCGCGGACTTTCTGCTCGCCGAGGACGGAGGGGAGCTGTACCTCAACGAGGTAAACACCATCCCGGGCTTTACCTCAATCAGCATGTACCCCAAGCTCTGGGAGGCGAGCGGCATAGGCTACGCGGAGCTTTTGGACGAGCTCATCCGCCTCGCGCTCGCGCGCGCAGGCGAAAAGGAGCGGCTCCTGGTTTCGTACAAGCCGAAAAGCGAATGGTATGCTCTCTGACCATGCTCCGCAGACACCGCTACTACAAGCCAAAACGCGCGGCCGCGAGGGCCCGCACCCGAGTACTCGCGCAGCCCCCGCGAGCACCGAGGATCACCAGGGCCAAAACCATAGTGGCAGCGATTTTTTTCGCGGCCGCCCTCGCGTGGTTTGGGTACTTTTTTCTGGCATCGGATAATTTCGCGATCAAGACCGTTGCCATTGCCGGAAACAGGAACATTTCTACGCAAGAGCTCACGGGCATCGTCCTCGGCGTTTTTGCGGAACCCCGCTTTTTGTTCCTGCCCGGAGACAACATCTTCTTTGTGTCCAAACAGGGGATTGTGGATGCCATAGCAGGCCAGTACCTTGTGGATGAAATCACGGTAACACGCAAGCTGCCGTTTGAGCTTCGGGTGGGGCTCGTGGAAAAGCTGTCCCGCGTGGTGTTACGCGTCAAAACCCCGGTAGAAATCATTCCGGCGCCGGAGGATGTACAGAACGGGGGAGAAAGCGGCGAACAGGCCGATGTGTCGCACAATAATGTTACAGAAACCGAAGGGACGGCAAAGAGAGAAGTGGAGTACACCGAGATGTACTATCTTCTGGACGTGAACGGCATTGTGGTTTCAAATTCTCCGGTCTCGGAAGCGGACCGCGCCGAACTGCCTACCATAGAGATCATCCGGCCGGGCCAATCCCAAATCAATCCGGGCACAAGCGTGCTGAACCGGGAAACCGTTGAATTGATTTTTGAGCTCTACGAGCGCGCAAAAGCCTCACAGCAGTCCCTGGCCGTTTCGTACGTGTCCTTGGACCCCGAAAACGGCCGTGAGCTTACGGCCGTGACCCAGGAGGGCTGGCAGGCGTTTTTAAGCACGCAGATACCCCTGGAAACGCAAATACAGAAGCTTGAACTGGCCCTTATGGAGAGGATTAAGGAGCAGAGAGCTCTGCTGCAGTATGTGGATTTGCGCGTGAAAGATAGGGTGTACTTTAAATAGCCTGTGGATTATTTATCAGGACAGGCAATCTTTCTGCATCCAGTCATTCGCTTTACCTATATTGTGCGAATGAATGGATCATGCTACAATAGATCCAGGCATTCTCGCCCCAAGGCTAGCAAACACGCATCAAAGGTTGTATGGAAACTCAAAAACCCATCAAAACGTACGTCATCCCTTTTCTGGATTACTGCGAGGTTGAAAAAGGGTTGTCAGACAACACACAGAGGAATTACAGCCAGTATCTGGGACGCTTTACGAGATGGCTGGACACTTCGCGCCGCAGTCACCTACTCCCCCGCGAGCTTACGCAGAAAGATATGTGGGAGTACCGGCTGTACCTTGCGCGTTCGTACAAAACCAGGAGCAACGCGCACCTTTCAAAAAAATCACAGAACTACTACCTCATTGCCCTGCGTGCCCTCTTGGAATACTTTACAGACAGAAACATTCCGTCCCTCCCCGCTTCCAAGGTAAAACTGGCAAAGGACCGCGCCGACAGCCAGGTGTCATTTCTGGAACTCTCTGACATGCGGAAGATGCTCAAAATTCCGGACACTGCCACGCTTGCGGGCATGCGCGACCGGGCGATTTTGGAAGTGCTCTTCTCCACCGGCATGCGCATTGCCGAATTGGTATCTCTAAATAAAGACCACGTTTCATTCCTCGTATCAGGAGGCAGGAGTGACCGAACTGTTGAGCTCTCTATAGTGGGAAAGGGAAAGCGGGTGCGGACGGTGTACCTCTCCCCGCGAGCGTGCCAGTGGGTCGCACAGTACCTGAACGCGCGAAAAGACGATTTCAGCGAGGCGCTGTTCGTGAACGTGCACTCCAAGAACCCGGACGCGCGGCGGCTCTCGGCGCGAGCCATCCAGATGATGATCTCGCGGTGCGCCAAACAGGCGGGCATCTCAAAAAAAGTCACCCCCCACACCCTGCGCCATACCTATGCAACTGATTTGCTCGCGCACGGAGCGGATCTGCGCAGCGTGCAGGAGTTTTTGGGCCACAAAAACGTGGCTACCACGCAGGTGTACACGCACGTCACTAACAAGCGGCTCAAAGACATCCACGAAAAATTCCATGGACACGTTTAAGAAAATTCAAGCAATCTTTTACTCGGGCAGCCACTCGTTCCGCGGAAGCTTGGAACCGGTCAATGACATTGCATTTTTGCTTGACGAAGGATATTTGGCGCTCACCACTGCGTCAATTGGCTCAAAGCAAGACTACGATGCACTGTTGGATAGCGTACTCGCGCACGAACACGCCCATAACCTTGCGGCAGGCGGCGGAAAAAATCATGTTGCGCTTAAATTGTTGGCAGCCTCCTACCTCTCCACGCGCGGTTACGGTGCGATCCAATACGAGCACCCATTGTGCGGCCACTACCCAGACGTGATGACCCGCGACGCTTCAATTGTGGTTGAGTGCGGCCACACCCAAAATCCGGAAAAGATGCT
>CAYIMZ010000018.1:0-11344 GCA_964364695.1 uncultured Gammaproteobacteria bacterium
TGGCCGCGAGTTCGGCAAGCAGCAGAATATTCAGGTGAGCGAGGAGGAGGTTGCGGCCGAGATTGCTATCGCCAAAAAGGCGTACCAGTCCCGGCCCGAGCTTTTGGCGCGGTTTGAAAGCCGCGAGTACCGCGAATACGTCCGCAACATGCTCGCAAGCCGCAAGATTTTTGCGCGGCTCGCGGAGAAGGTTTCTAAACAGGTTTAGCTTGACATTGGTTACGGCATCTAGTAATATTTTTACACTGTTTCCAACGAGTATCGCATGTGTCCTTTCGCGACGTGCGCCGCTATCAATGGGCTCTAGGCTGGTGTTCCTTTTTGACGCTGACCTATTACTCCCAGATTAATTCCCGGAAACTCCGGGACGAGTCCTCCCGAAGGCTAACGGACCTTCATTGAGGCTGCGGCGCACCCTATTTTGAGACCACGCCGACCGTAAGGCGTGGTCTCTCCTTTTTATAGTGGTATACTTGCTCTATGCCGCAACGCGTCAATATCAAGGTTGCTCCCCGCGCAAAAGAGGATAAGATCGTCGGGTTCAAAGACGGCATTTTGCGCGTGCGCCTGGTTGCGCCTCCGGTTGAGGGTAAAGCCAACAGGGCTTTGGTTGAATTTTTGGCGGACGCGTGGGGCGTTCCCAAGTTATCCATCAAAATTATTCAAGGCGAAACTTCGCGCGAAAAATTACTGGAAATTCCGGACAGCGTATCTTTACAAAAAGCATTGATTTGATATACTTTTTTGCGTACGCGGATATCGTATAAGGGCTATTATGCCTCCTTGCCAAGGAGGCGATACGGGTTCGAGTCCCGTTATCCGCTCCATTGATATGATTATTTCATGAAACTTGGCATCATCCTGCAATCCAACAAACCGGAACATGTGTGGAATACCTTTCGCCTCGGCATTACCGCGCTCAAAGCCAATCATCAAGTGGAAATTTTTTTGATGAATGAGGGGTCGGAGCTTGATGCTATTCCTGACACGAAAGATTTTGATATTTCCGTGAAAGTAGCTGCATTCGGAGAGTTGCAGGGTCGCCTATATGCGTGCGGCACTTGTCTTGAGACGCGCGGCAAAGAAGCAAGCGCGGTCTGCCCGGTTTCCACGATGTCCGACTTGCTCAACATGGTTGAGAGTTCGGACAGAGTTTTGGTATTCGGCTAACGGCGGAATCATATTGATGTTTTTGGTTACGATAGCGTGTTGGTATAAGCCCGGGTGGTGGAATGGTATACACGCCTGACTTAAGATCAGGTGCGCTAAGCGCATGTGGGTTCAAATCCCACCCCGGGTACCATAAACCTTTCACTGGGTTGCTTTTTGGTGCTGATAGTTATAGAGTTCTAGATAGTTTTGGATTGATTTTGGAGGGTCCGGTAAATGCCGGGCTTTCTCGTGGACTTTGACAACCTAGGAGATACGGCGATGATTCTTCGCGGCATTGATTTCGGGCACGTGTTCTGCGCCGCAGGAGCGCGCAACTTCATTGGCGAGGGCTACTGGCACTCGCGGTTTACGGACTGGACAGGCTCAACCCTTGTTACCAAGACCACGACCATAGACCCCCGGGCAGGCAACATGCCGCTCAAGTCGGGTTCTACCCAGCCGCGTGACTTCCTGCCGGACTGCATCCGTGTGAAGCCGCTTCTCGGCATCGCGCTCAACGCGGTCGGCCTTTCGGGTCCGGGCGCGCGAGCGCTGTTTGAGGACGGCCGGTGGCAGGGACTCGCCAAGCCGTTCCTGATTTCGTTCATGCCGGTTGCGCCGACTAAGGAAGGCAGGCTGGATGAGACCAGGAGGTTTGTTGACCTCGTCCAGGTGTACCGCTCCGGGTTCACGTCTCGGTTCGGCATTGAGTTCAACGGTACCTGCCCGAACCTCAAGAACGTGGACTTCATGGAGGTGGTTTCCGAGGCGCAGGAGGAGCTCGGCATACTGGCAGCACTCGGCGTCCCAGTCAGCATCAAGCTCAACCTGCTGGTTACGCCGGCTACTGCCGCAGAGATTGCGGCGCACTGCGACGCGCTGTGCATCACCAATGCCATTCCGTTTGGCAAGCTCGCGGGCAAGATTGATTGGGTGCGGTATTTCGGCACCGATGACCCCGCACAGTCGCCGCTCGCCAAGTACGGCGGAGGTGCACTCTCGGGCCCACCACTCTTGCCGCTCGTGCACAACTGGGTGTATGAGTTTCGGAACCTGGAGAGCAACTCGTTTCCCATCAACGCCGGGGGCGGCGTGTTCAGCATAAGGGATGCCATGCTCCTTCTGGGGGCGGGTGCGACATCCGTTTTCCTCGGAACCGTGGGCATGCTGCGCCCCTGGCGCGTGCAAGGCATCATCCAGGCAGTCAACCACTTCTGCGAGGCGCGCGACAGGCGCGAGCAGAGCACCTGAACCCGAACAAGCTGCGAATGCGGCAGAGAGAGGATGACATGGATATGATCACCATCCGCGGCTTCCCCCTCAACCAAGGCACGCTCACTCTGGTACCTGAACCCTGGGTCGTGCCACAGGAGTACGCAGGCGTCCGGCCGTACCTGGCCGGACAGACCATCAACTGGAGGATAGTGGAATGAGCACCATCTGGTTTGGCAGAGCCATCTTGAGCGTCTACGACAAGGAGGGGATCGTTGAGCTCGGCGCGCTGCTCGCCAAGCTCAAGGTGGAGATCCTCTCAACCGGCGGCACAGCCCAGGTGTTGCGTGACCACTGGGTTCCGGTGATTGAGGTGTCCAAGTACACCGGGTCTCCGGAGATCCTCGGCGGCAGGGTCAAGACCTTGCACCCCAAGATTGCAGGTGGCATCTTGGTGCCGCAGACCGGCTTGGGCGTGGAAGAAGCGTTCCGTCATGGCTTTAGCCCCATTGACTTGGTGGTCGTGAACCTGTACCCGTTCAGCGAGACAGTCGCCAAGGAGGGCGTGACCGTGGATGAAGCCATGGAACAGATGGACATCGGCGGCGTGACCATGGTCCGGGCTGGAGCCAAGAACCACAAGTATGTGACCGTGGTCACGCACCCGAGCCAGTACCCTGCGCTCATGGCGGAGCTGGAGCACACGTCCCGTACCCGCTCTTCCGGAAACGGGGGCGTTTCTACGGAAACACGCAAGACCCTCGCCGCGCTCGCGCTGCAGCATACGGCGCGCTACTGCGCGGCTGAAGCCGAGTACCTGGCGCGGCTGGTACCTGCCGGGGTAAGGCCGGCTGTTCTTCCTGGGCCGTGCCGCGGACTATTGCAGAGATGCAGTGGTTCCACGGCACGGCCTTTTTTTGATTGACATTCGCGGGGATTGCGATTAAGGTATAGGCAAAATAAACAGCAGTTCCCTCTAACCTAGGGAGGTATGCGCCATGAGCGCCATACCCAAGTCTCTGCAGCCCGGTGATGAGTTTACGGTGACATACCGAGTGGAGCGGCCGATCGCGTACGGCGAGAACCGCGACCAGTCGCCGGCTGACGTGTTCAGATCGCTGGGGAGCCAGGATCCGCTCGGGCTGTACGCCTTTGACCGCGTTTCCGGGGTTCCCGGGTACGTCAATGCCGCAGGAACGGATCGGGCGCTCGCGCTCGTGTCTCTGGTGGCTGAATCGTTCCGCAAGAATCTCGGAGCGCGTGAACAGCCGCATGTGGTAATCGCGTGCAAGCACGGCAATCCCTGCGGCGCTGCCGTTGGCTGGGGAGATCCTGTGGCAGTTGCGCGCAAGGCGCTCCTGGGAGACCCACTCGCAGTCATGGGCGGCGAGATCCTGGCCAACTTTCCGGTGACGGATGAGGTTGCCCAGGCGTTGTTCTCGGTTCCCAAGGAGCTCCGGGCGCAGGTTGGCCGCGACAAGTGGGGGCCTGACGTGGTGATCGCTCCGGCGTTTGACGAGGCGGCAGTTGCGCTGCTCGGCAAGCGGGAGAGTAGGAAGCTGCTCGCAAATCCCGCTCTGGCGGCGCCTGCCATGCCGCCGGATGAGTGGATGTTCCGGCCTACCCGCGGAGGCTTCATGCGCCAGCGCGTTCCCCATTACGTGTTCGGGGACGACGAAGTTGAGTGGGTTTCAGGAAAAGAGCTGGATGCGGAGGAGCTTGCGACCACGCTCCTTGCGCACGCAGCGGCCTGGCGCGCCACTAGCAACACCGTGGTGCTGGCCAAGGACGGCATGCTCATCGGCGCCGGTGTGGGCCAGCAGGACCGCGCAGCCTGCGTGCGGCTTGCTCTGGACCGCGCACAACGCGCAGGCCACGATATCGTTGGCTCGGTGTTCGCTTCTGACGCGTTCTTCCCGTTCGCACAGCGTACGCGGATGAACAGGCCCATGGAGGGACCGGAGCTTCTGATGCGGGCTGGGTGCGACATCGGCGTGGTACCTGCGGACGGTAAGCGGCTGGAAGAGGTGCGCGAGCTCTTCCGGAGTAGTCATATGCGCGTCGCGTTCATTCCCAAGGAACACCGGGGATTCAGCCAGCACTAGAAGCTGGCGCTTGCACACTGGTACGGCCGTGCCGCGGACTATTGCAGAGATGCAGTGGTTCCGCGGCGCGGCTTTATTTGGTCCGCCTCATCGGCGGACAAGTTGATTTTTTAAGGCGGATGGACTAGGGTTGTAGTAGTGTACAATGCCCGGCCTCAAGGAGGGGTCGGGTTTGCTGTTCTTACCAATTTACGGAGGGAAAACCTCGTGGGAGCGGAAAGCCGTATCAATGTTGCGCTGGACCGTATGGGTAAGCTCGCCTGTGTCCAGCTCGTGTCACGCGTGGGCGCGCGGACGTACGCCTTCAAGATCCACAGCCTTTGGGACATAGAAGGCCCCGGCGTGGTGCAGGTGCTCAAGAAGGAAGGTGCCCCGCGCGTGTGGGTGGACTTGAAGCTACACGACACGCCGGACACCGTGGCAGACCGCGCCAAGGCGGTGCGGGACGCGGGCGGCGACATCGTGACCGTGCACGCGGCAGGCGGGGTGGAGATGATGATGGCGGCTGTGGAGAACGGCCCGACCGAGGTGTACGCCATCACCGTGCTCACTTCGCTTTCCGAGGAGGAGGCACATCTCCTGACCGGTCAACCGGCCAAGGCAGCGGTGCTGACTCGGGCGCGTCTCGCCAAGCTCGCCGGCGTGACTGGCATCGTCTGCTCACCGAACGAGGTCAGCCTGCTCTCCAAGCGGCCCGAACTCAAGGGTCTGACCAGGACTACTCCGGGCATTAGGCTCGCGGGTCAGGCAGCTGGGCAGCAAGTGCGGTTCGACACCCCGGAAGCGGCCATCAAGGCCGGAGCGGACCGGCTGGTCCTCGGCTCGGCCGTCACCAAGGCCGAGAGCCCGGCTACGGCGTTCGACGCCATTGAGGCCGAGATCGCCAAGGCGCTCCAGGAGATGGGAGGCGCGTCGTGATGCAGGTTCCGTCCGGAAGGACCTACGCCCCGTTCGATGTGGAGGTCCTCAGGCGGCTGGCTGTGTACCGGTTCCTCGCGCACAGGGACCAGCCGTTCAAGCTGAAGTCCGGGATCATGTCCAATGTCTACGTGTTTGGCCGCGAGGATCTCACTGACCACCCGGACCTGGAGTGGCTCATCGGCGGCCGCATCTGCCGCGACATCTGGGCGAACACGCAGCCCGGCGACCGTCAGCACTGCCTCATCGGTTTTCCGACGGCCGGGACCGCACTCGCCCAGAGTGCGGCCATGGCCAGCTGGCAGCTCGTGATGGCTGGTGGGGCCGAAGGTTCGGTCATCTGCCACCGCGTGATGCGCGAGGCGCTCAAGTCTCACGGCGCCCATCCCAGCTGGGTGAATGGCGATCCCGACCCGGAGCGCCACACCTACTGGGGCGTTGACAACGTAGCCACTGACGGCCAGACGAAGATCGAGGGCGGGGCCAAACTTGCCGAGCAGGGGTATCCTCCCATCGGGCAGATGGGGTGGTACATCTTCGTGGATCGTCAGCAGGGGGCCGTGGAGCGGCTCAAGCGGCTCGGGTTTGAGCGGCTCGTTGTCGGGTACAGACTCCTGGACGTCACGTTCGCGTTCGGGGAGCTGGGCCTGTGGCCGAAGAGCGCGGTACAGGCTGTAGAGGAGGAGATCAGGGAACATCAGAGACTCGCCGCCCGAGCGTGATTCCGGCTGGCATAGTGCAATGGGGCGATCGTCTTTCGGGACGGCGCCCCTTTTCTATTGACAAGAATACTGTGGTATGATAGAGAGGTAGGTTCAGCATCAACCACATCAACCACCCCCTCACCCCCTCCTTGGTAAAGGAGGGGGAATAAAAAGTATGGCAGAAGAGAAACAAGAATCCATCTGGAAGTTCTATTTCCAGTCTCGGTGGCAGACCGCGCTTGCGGCGCACTATTTGATTGCGGTTGCCTACTTGGCGATCTTTTACGCGAACAATTTATTTGTCGCGTTTAAGTTCGCGTTTTTTACGTTCTCAACCAGTGCTCGGCAGCTTGGCTTAGAGTTTGCCTTGTGGGGCGTGGTGTTCATGATTACCGTGCTCGTGCCGTTCTTCACGTCCTGGTACGCAATTTTCCTATTGCCCAAAATCTGGCGCTCGCCGTACACCAAGTGGCAGAAGAGCATTCTGACCGTACTCATGATTGCGGTGTTCGCTTCTGTCATCATCATCGCGGACACTGTTGCGCGGTACACGCTTGAGCTTGGGGTGCTGCGCGAGTTCGCGCACATCCACAACATCCGGCTCTAGCGCTTCTTTTCCAGCTCCGCGAGCCTCTTTTGCGTTTCAGACCGCATCCGTACAATCAAGATAACGAGGATTGCGATGAGCGCGCCGGACGTGGCGAGCAAATACACAAGCAGCTGCTGCGGCTTGTTGTTTGCGGGAATGCGGAACCTGCTCGTGGGATCAGCAGGCCCGGCTTCGGCCCCCAGGATTTGGGGGTTCTTTGTTTCAGCGGCTTCTGTTTCGTCAAGTACGCGGATGTCGTCCTGGTACCGCGGCAAAACGCGGTAGCCGCTCGCGGTTTCGCTCACCAAGCCTGTCGTCTGGAGCCAGTCTCCCGCTTGCGCGGCCGGTTTTTGGATTTGGGCGGTGGTTTGGAACGTGATTTTTGCTTCACCGGACCCGTCGTCAATGAACCAGCTCGTGCCTTTCTTTTCCACGAGCTCTCCAGTCAAAATGACGAGCGATCCTTCCATGAGTTCGCCAATGTCGCCGGTTGCGGCCTCCTGCGGCACGGGCGGGTCTGACCCATAGAGCGCCGTGATGTCTTCTTTGGCAGTGACTTTGAGGCGCGCTTCCCCGCCGGTTTCCGCAAGCTCGCCGATGATGCCAACCACGTCCCCGAGCGCGAGCTTGGGCCAGTCTTTTTTGGAGAAATAGACTTGAATGCCCGGGGAGCCGGTGATGTAGAAGTACGTCTTTGCGAGCACCCCAGGCTCAACTGCCACGGTCCCCTGGACCCTCACTTCTGTGCCGAGCTCCAGTTCCCGTATGTTGGGTAGATCAATGTCAACGATATCATACGGAACAGCGGCTTGGACCCCAAAGGGGGCCGAGACGCTTTGCAAAAAAGCGTCCACGCCGCTTACAGCGTCGAGGCCGCCCTTTGACCAGTACCAAAAACCTTCGTCTGATTTTGTGTAGATTTCACCTTCCTGCACGTCATCAAACAGCACTTCATCAATCAAGACGTTATCGGCATTATACAAGCGCACCTCATCGCTCGTATTGTTGAGCGTGAGTTTGATTTCTTCTTTTCCGAGCGTGAGGTAAGATGCGGCCTGAATGATCCTGTCAGAAATGGTATGTGGACGCGAGCCGCCCTCTTCGTCATCAATCACCCACCCGTCAAGAATGATGTCAAAGCCATTGGGGTTGTAGAGCTCAATCCATTCCGCGTCATCGGCTCCTGCGGGATTTGGAAAGACTTCAGCGATGAAGATTTGGCCGGTTGTGGTTGTAGTTGATGGCGAAGCGGCCGCGCCGCTCACCGCGTCGCGGCCGCTTGTTGATTGCTCGCTCCGCAAAGACACCACGTCAATCGCGTCCATGACATCAATAACCGATGACGCGGCAGTGTTGCGGCTTCCGTCGCTGATTGTCAAAAAGATTGCGTGCTTTCCGAGTTCATCAAAAGCGTATGTAAAGCTTGGGCCGGACGCCTGGAAGCGCGCGTCTCCTCCAACGGTCCAGAAGTAGGAGAGCGTGTCATCATCCGGGTCGCTGGATTCAAGCCCGGAAATGTACGCTGTCTCAAACGGGGCGACCGGGTTGTTCCTGAACGTGATCACCGGCACTGGCGCCTCATTGGGGACGGTAATGGTATTTGCGAGGGATGGAGTTTTGGCGCTCGTCCACAGGAACATATTTTTAAGAATATCGTACGAGAGCGAGTAGCCCTCAATGGTGCTCGTGTAGGCGTGCGTGTCAATCAGATTCCCTGAATTGTCATAGAGGTAAATGGTCTCGCTTCCGTTGTTGAGCGCAATGCCGGTCAAACTGCGGTAGAGCGAGTAGTATTCCCCGGGCACGAGCGTAATGCCCGCCAGAGTCTTGATTTTTGACGGGTCGGCGATTTTCCAGCCTTCAAGTGAGATTGATGTGTCCTGGTTGTTCCAGAGCTCAATGAACTCGTTGTTCTCATCGCCTTCCGGGTTTGGAAAGATTTCAACGATTTTCACTTTCGTCGGGTCGCCCTGGGGTGTGTTCGTTTGGGTTGCGGTTGTTTCAGAAGTTTGGGATGAAGAGCCACCTCCTCCCGAACTGCCGGATGATTCTTGCGCTTGTTCTTGCTCCTGTGTTTGTTGAGCTACGCCAGCTCCGGGCGTTTCTGCTGCCGCAGCCCATGCGCCGCCCGAGAACTGCAGCGAGTTTCCGTCCCCGTCCGCCCCGAGCGTGTTTTCGTACGTTACATCACCAAAAAAGCTTTCCCCTTTGTCGCTGGAAAGCTTTATAGTGTCAGAGGTGTTGTTGAGCGAGAGGACCGTATCAATCACTGTTCCGCTGAAGCCCGAATGTCCGTCAAGAAACGTAGCTGCGTCGCTCGCAAGAATCGCGTACCCGCCGCTAGGGATAGCCAGACTTCCCTGCGCTAGAGTCAGCGTGTGGTTTGAGCCGTCATTGAAGCGCCACGAATCATTCCCGCTTCCCTCAACCAGTGTTACGTCATCAGCGCCCGCGTTAAAAATTTCAACCCACTCGGTCTTGGTGTCCGTTCCCGAGGGGTTGTACATGATTTCCGTGAATGTAATGTCGCTTGCGGCAGCGTTTGCCGCATTGAGCCAAACAAAAAATCCCCCCGCGAGTAGCATGGTGCGCGCGAGTTTTTGTTTTGTGTGCGCTTTCATACCCTCCCGCGCTTTTACGCGGCAGTTGCGTGCTCGCGGACCGTGTTTGCCTGCGAGAGGAATGTGCTTGCTTCAAGGATTTCAACCAAGACCGGCGTGTCATCCTCTGCAAAATGGACAATCATATTGCCGGCTTCTTTGGCGTGGGTTATGGGTTTGTCAGAAACTTCCCAGGACAAGACGTCTGCTTCTGGTTCGTAGGATGTTTTGCCTCGGGTTTTAATGCTTGCTTCCATATTGCTTTATTCTGCCTGGGTAGAATGTGATTATCGTGATGGCGTCGCCTTTCTGTTTGTATACTACCCGCAAAACGTGCCCGGTGTCAATTTATGATTGGGCAATGAAGAGCGGCAAGCGAGAACGGTCAACGAGATCTGGCATCTCAATCGTTTGGCGGACCTGATCTCCCGTAATAAAAACATTATGGCGCGCCAGCATCTTGAATTTATTTTGTGCGTGTTTTGTGAAATAGATCATTTTGTTTTTTGTCTTGGTGCCGGGGGTGGGACTCGAACCCACACACCTTGCGGCAATAGGTCCTAAACCTATCGTGTCTACCAGTTTCACCACCCCGGCTCGTCGTAGTTGCGCTTCGGGTTTCGTCTGCGCCTGTCGGCGCCGACTGCACCCTCCGCACGCCTACTCCTCTTAGTTTCGCGCTTAACCTCGGCTACGCCTCGGCCCAAGCGTGAAACTATACTAGCGAATACAATGCAAATGTACAATAATTAGGCAAAAATGTCCATATTTGACATCTTCAATCACTTACACTATAATAGGTACAGAGATTGACTCACATACGCAGTTATCAACGCGTAATCCACACTTTTATACACACCCATATGGGAAAAGGGCTAACATTAAACGAAAAGCTTAGCGGATAAGGACGTGTTTTATTGCTATCAGATTGTAGAATCCGCTAAGATTGGCGGATTTTTTGGTGGAATTGGCAGGAATTGGCCTTTAGAGAACAGTTTTAGCAAGATTGCTCTGTACAGGCCAAGGCTCGCAGCTTAAAAATTCATGTAACCTCCATATCCAACCAGTATGGATGGTTACGGGAAACGAGCATCAAAAGAGTCTGCCGCGCTGATTCAATAGCAGCGAAAGGCAGCATGGCAACGCGCTTAACCATTTAAGCGGTTGCGCACACTCAAGTGTAAACGGTGGATGCCTAGACACAAGAAGCCGATGAAGGACGTTGCAGGATGCGAAAAGTCTCGGTGAGGTTCCAAGCAACCTTTGACCCGGGAATGTCCGAATGGGGAAACCCACCTGGATGGAAGATCCAGGTATCGCTGCCTGAATACATAGGGCAGTGGAAGGTAACCTGGCGAATTGAAACATCTTAGTAGCCAGAGGAAAAGAAAGAAACACACGCACGATTTTTTATTGACCCGCCGGTTCGGCGGGCCGGTAAAGGATCGTGTTCTATTCCGTCAGTAGCGGCGAGCGAACGCGGAGAAGCTAAAACCTTTCAAACTGAAATTGCGTGAAGCTTACTTTAGTAAGCGGATCGCGATGGAAGGCTTTGCGGCCATATGTTTGAGAGGGGTTGCGAGGATAGTATATTCTAAACGCGCAAACGGTTAGAGAGAGCATTGTTTAACTTCCCTAGCAGAGTCTGCTGGAAAGCAGAGCCAGAGCGGGTGATAGCCCCGTACGCGAAAGGGGTTAGCACTCTTCATACTATTTCTCAAGTACCTCGGGGCCCGAGAAACCCCGTGGGAAGCCGGCGCGACTATGCGCCAAAGCTAAATACTTCTTGTGATCGATAGAGAACAAGTACCGTGAGGGAAAGGTGAAAAGCACCCCGGTGAGGGGAATGAAATAGTATCTGAAACCGTTTACTTACACAGAGCCGGAGCCTGGGCATTGCCCGGGTGACGGTGTTCCTATTGAAGAATGAGCCAACGAGTTTATGTGTACTGCGGCTTAAGCTCCTCTGGAGCGTAGGCATAGGGAAACCAAGTCTTAACGGGCGAACAATTTACGTAGTACATATAAGACCCGAAGCCGGGTGAGCTAACCATTGCCAGGGTG
>CAYIMZ010000019.1:0-10366 GCA_964364695.1 uncultured Gammaproteobacteria bacterium
ACGCGGAATATCAGATTGCCAAAGGAAAGCTGCGCGGATTGAACCAGCGCATGGACGAAATCCAGTCGCACCTTAATCGCGCAATCATCATCACGCAGGGATCATCCGATGGAACCGTGCAGATGGGAAGCACGGTCGTGGTTGAGGTGAACGGCAAACAGAAGACGTTTCGCATCCTGGGATCGTCCGAAGCAAAACCCGAGAGCGGCGTCATCTCCTATCAGTCTCCCATAGGAGCCGCACTTATCGGTAAGCGTGCGGGGGAGGAGGCAGTTATCAAAACCAAAAAAGGCGAAACCGCGTACTGTGTGATATCGGTTGCGTAGAACAGATCCTGAATCAAATTCAGGATGACGGCATAGTAAGCATTGACTAAATGCCTAATTTTTTGTAGACTAATCGCTATGAATGTAACAGAACTCGCGCGGCAACTCGGCACCACCAGGACAGAGCTTTTGGAAAAACTTCCGGAGCTTGGCTTTGACATTGGCCTGCGCGCCATTAAGGTGGACACAGGCCAGGCGGAGCGCATCAAGCGTGCGTGGGGAGAAGCAAGCCGGCGCGACCGCTTGCGCGAGAAAATGGACAAGCAGACCGCTTCGCGCGAGGCGGCGCAGGCGCGCAAGGACGCCCCGCAGAAAGAGCTCATTATTCCGCAGAAAATTTCAGTGAACGACCTGGCTGTTAAGCTCGGCACGCCGGTGCCGCACCTCATCGGGTATTTGATGAAGCAGGGCATTATGGCAAGCCTCAATGAGCAGATTGATTTTGAGACCGCGTCCATTGTCGCGGAAGATTACGGGTTCAAAGCGGTAAAAGGCGAGGCCCACGCGACCGCGCGAGAAGCGGACAAAGAGGCTCTGCGCGAGATGAAGGCGAAGCGCAGGGAAGCAAAGGCTGGTTCTGTCCGCCCGCCCGTGGTGGTGGTGATGGGGCATGTTGACCACGGCAAGACCACTTTGCTTGACGCCATACGCAAAACGAACGTGGTGGAGGGCGAGTCCGGCGGCATCACCCAGCACATCGGAGCCTACCAGGTGGAAGAGAAAGGCAGAATCATCACGTTCCTGGATACGCCCGGGCACGAGGCGTTCAAAGCCATGCGCGAGCGGGGCGGCCAGGTGGCTGACGTCGCCATTCTCGTGGTTGCGGCTGACGACGGTCTTAAGCCCCAGACACTGGAATCCATCAACGTGATCCAGAAAGAAAATCTGCCGTTCGTGGTTGCCATCAACAAGATTGATAAGCCGGGCGCAGACGTTGACCGCGTCAAAAAAGAGCTTGCCGAAATCAACCTCTCTTCCGAAGACTGGGGCGGCAAAGTGGTGTGCGCCAAGGTCTCCGCAAAGAAAGGCGAAGGCATCCACGAGCTCTTGGACATGGTGCTCCTGGTTGCTGACCTTGAAACCTTTACCGCGGATGCGGGAAAGCCGGCCCAGGGCGTTATCATTGAATCCCACGTGGACCGCGGCGAAGGCCCGGTTGCCACGGTGCTGGTGCACGAGGGCACCTTGCGCGTGGGGGACAACGTAGTCATCGGCGAAACGTTCGGCACGCTCCGCGCGCTCAAAGACTGGAAAGGCGAGAACGTGGCCATGGCCACGCCCAGCATGCCCGTAAAGATTCTCGGATTAAAGAGCACGCCCTCGGTGGGCGACGTTCTGAACGTGGGCGAGGTTGACCGCAGCATGCGCAAGAAGAACGCGAAGCAGTACCGTTTGGTTGATACGGGCGAGCTGCCCGCGCAGCCGGAGAAGACAGGAAAGAGTTCCGCCTCTTCGGCGGATAAAGAGGAAGACAAGCCAAAGGCGCCTGAGTTTTCGGTGATTGTGAAAGCGGACGTGCTCGGCTCCCTGGAAGCGTTCATTGCCTCCCTCAAAAAATTGGAGAGAGAGGACGTGCGCGTGTCCGTGCTCAAGCAGGGCCTGGGGAACATCACGGAATCAGACGTGCTGCTTGCCGAGGCAGAGCACGCCGTGCTCTACGGCTTTTCAGTGCAGCTTTCCCAGGAGGCAAAGCAGGCAAGCTACGCACGGCGCGCGGACATCAAGATGTCCAAAATCATTTACGAGCTTCTGGACGACGCGGCCGAGAGGCTTAAGAAGTTTGTGAAGACCGAGATCCTGGAAGTGGCGCAGGGAGACTTTGAGGTCATCCGCGTGTTCAAGGATTCAAAAGCAGAATCCATCATCGGCGGCCGCGTGAAGCGCGCGCCCATCACATCATCCGCAAAGTTCAGGCTCTTGCGGAACGGGGATCCTGTTGACGAGGGAAAAATCCTTGAGCTGCAGCAGAACAAACAGCCCCTTCCCGAGCTCAAAGAGGGCATTGAGGGCGGCATGAAGGTGAGCGGGGCGCGCGGGTTCAAAAGTGGCGATATCTTGAGCTGTTTCGTTGAAGAAGAGCGCGTGGTCAAGTAGCTTGCCATTGGCACGCGCGCGTGGTAGTCTGCCTGGCTATAGGCGACGTAGAGCGAGAGCAATGACAGCCGCAGGCTGTCATTGCCGAGCCGAGGAGCCAACAGACTGTGTCTATGCGAGAGGAATTTTCCCAGTTCAAAACAGCGCTCTTAGAGTATGAGTCAATTGCGCTCATCACGCACAAACGGCCGGATGGCGACGCAATCGGCTCTGTTCTGGCGCTCGCAGAATATGTGAAGCGCCTTGGAAAAGAGGCGCAGGCCTACTGCATTGATGAGGTGCCTCCTTCCCTTGCGTTTTTGCCCGGGGCAGACGTCATCAAAAAGCCTGAAGATGATTTTTTCCGCGCGGCAGCCGCGGTGGTGATGGTTGACTGCGGCGACCTTGGCATGGCAGGAGCACGCGTCCGTGAGCAGCTTGGCGATAAGGTCATCCTGAACATTGATCACCACGTGAGCAACCCAAGGTACGGGGCAGTGAACGTGGTGCTTGATACGACTGCGGCAACCGCCGAGATTCTGTACCGGTTTTTCACGGAAGACGGGTTTGCGATTGATAAAAACGTTGCCACCTGTCTGCTCTGCGGAGTGTACACGGACACGGACGCGTTCACTAATTTGGGCACTACGCCCGAGTCATTGGCTGTTTCATCAGAATTACTCAAGCTCGGCGCGAACTTTCGGGACCTCACCGCACACACCATGCGCAACAAGTCCCTGGCTTCGCTCAAGCTCTGGGGACGGGCACTGGAGCGTCTGCGTTTGGATCCAGCCAAAGGCATTGCCGTTACCGTGTTGCGCCATGCCGACTTTAGCGAGTGCGGCGCAGAGCCGGATGATGCGGAAGGCGTTGCATCACTGCTGAATCACCTCGCAGACGTGAAAATGTCCATGCTCTTGCGCGAGCTGCCGGACGGCACCGTGAAAGGCTCCTTGCGCACCACCCATGAATTGATTGATGTGTCCCAAATTGCTAAGCTGATGGGCGGAGGAGGGCACGCCAAAGCTGCCGGATTCACGGTCAGGGGGCGCATCACCGAGACAGAGCACGGCTGGAAAATAATTGAATAACTATGGAACCGCAAAACTTTCACCTCATCCCGACGGTCATTGAAAAGTCGCACGCAGGCGAGCGCGCGTACGACATCTACTCGCGCCTCTTAAAGGAGCGCATCATTTTTCTGGGTTCGGGCATTTACGACGACGTGGCGAACACCGTGATTGCCCAGCTCTTGTTTTTGGATTCGCAGGGGCAGGAAAAAGACATTAAGATTTACATCAACTCGCCCGGGGGCTCGGTCACGGCAGGGCTCGCCATCTACGACACCATGCAGTACGTGAAGTCTCCGGTTTCAACCATCTGCGTTGGGATCGCGGCTTCCATGGCGGCAACCTTGCTCGCTGCTGGGGCCAAGGATAAACGGTTTGCGCTGCCGAATGCCGAGGTCATGCTGCACCAGGTCATGGGCGGCGCAGAAGGCCAGGCATCTGACATAAAAATCCGCGCAGAACACATACTCAAGCTCCACGCGCGCTTGAATCAGATTTTGGCAAAACATACAGGCCAGGACATTGGCAAGATAGAGAAGGATACTGACCGCGACTTTTTCATGAACGCGGAAGAGGCGCAAGCGTACGGCCTGATTGATAAAATCATTACGTAGGGGGCAAAGCACTCGGCATGGCAACAACCATAGAGCGGATACAGCCGTGGCTGTATGTTTTCTTTTTTACATCAGGTGCAAGTAGTTTGATGTATGAGATTGTATGGTCGCGTACCTTACGCCTGGTGTTCGGTAGCACCACAGTGGCAGTCACGTTAGTAGTGGCGCTTTTTTTGTTGGGCTTGGGTCTTGGGAGTCTTGTGATTGGCCGATATGCTGACCGAGTTCAAGGATTTATTTACCTGTACAGTGTCCTTGAGCTCGGCATTGCGTTTCTTGGATGGACATCACTTCCATACTTTGGCTGGGTGACGGACGCTAGTTTTTCATTTTTGGAAAATCTGGTTGCGGTGAGCGTATTCTTGGTTGCAGCCACCATGCTTATGGGCGCTACATTGCCGGTTCTCATAAAGGGGCTCACCCGGGCGAGTGAGAGTTTGAAAGATATTACTGGCCGCTTGTACAGTTTAAACACATTCGGAGCAGTAGTGGGTGTAGGAGCAGCTTCATTTGTGCTGATTGAACTCATTGGTATACGAGAGACTGTGTTCGTGGCAGTTGCAATTAGTGCTGCTGTTGGGCTCGCAAGCTTAGTGTTGGCATACAAAATGTCAGGTAGCTTACCCCGACGTATTGCAAGAATAGCACAAACACGATTTTGCCTGTCTTTAGGGCACTGGCGAGCGCTTGTGCTCTTTTTTATCTCCGGCGCAATCGCGCTCTCATATGAAATCCTCTGGTTTCGATTCTTTCAGCCGTTCATTGGGCCTACGACATACACGTTTGCATACATTTTGGTAGCGTTTCTGTGGGGCTTGGCCGCAGGAGGTGCTTGGGGCACGCATTTTCGGCGAGTTGACGCTTGGAAGCGCATTGCACAATTCTCCATGCTCGCGTCTCTAGCAGCGCTCGTGATTGTTGTGCTCGGTCAATTGACGGATATTCGTTCAGCATTTCTTCTGCTCCTCTTGCCCATGCAGACATTTATGATTGGCATAATGTTTCCGCTCTTTTTTGCGGTAATAAAGCCTCGCGAATCATCAATCGGGTTCTGGAGCAGCAGGCTGTACGCGGCAAACATTCTGGGGTCAATTACCGGCATTGCAGCAAGCGGACTCTGGCTCTTGGATGTGCTCGGCACGGTGCGGTCAATTTTTTTTATCAGTTTACTTGGGTTACTATTTGGTCTTGGGCTTTTGGTATGGCAGATTGGTTTGCGCGTGCTTGAGACTTGGAACGCATACGGAGTCGTACTTGCGCTGGGGGTGGTGGCGCTCTTTGTCACGCCGTCAGCGTTCATGGGCCAACTGACACAGTTTCGCGCTCCAGTGCCTATTCCCGCGCACGCGTATCAATCAGAGGACAGGGAAGCCCAGGTCATTGCGTTTAAAAAAGGAGAGGGGAATGGCCTGCTCATAGTCAATGGCATTGGCACCACGCATTTGACCACAGATACTAAGGTGCTCGCGCACCTGCCGTTGCTCCTGCATCCAGATCCGGAGCGCGTTTTGGTCATAGCCCTCGGCGCTGGTACCACGTACCGATCAGCGCTTGCGCACGATGTCAATGTAGATGTGGTTGATATTGTTTCGTCTCTGCCTCGCGTGCTGGACGTATTTTTTGATGATGGTGCAGCGCTCCGAAACCATTCCAAAGGCAATATCATCATTGATGATGGCCGACACTATGTACGCGTAACTAAGAATCAGTATGATGTCATTGTCATAGATCCGCCTCCGCCGGTGGAAACAACCGCAGCAAATCTGTTCTACTCTGCCGACTTCTATAGCGAGCTTCACGACATTCTGGCTCCAAGGGGCATGGTGGTGTCCTGGTTCTACGGCGGCATTGGCCAGGCAGAGCTTGCGATGCTGGAGCGGACCTTTGCCGAATCATTCGCGCACGCAGAGCGCTGGAGCGCATATTCCGGGTACGGAGAGTACTTGGTCGGTTCAGCCAGCGTGATTGATGCCAGCCGCGAGCGCATAGCGCGTCGTCTTGGCATTGACGCGGTACGGTCGGATTTGGACGAGTGGGTCAAGGCGCCGGTGAGCGCTGATGCTATTGCAGGTTTGAGACGAGAGAACCGCGGACAGATGCTGTTGCGTCTCGGCACTGGCGCCATTCTGACTGATGATCATCCCGTCATTGAGTACTACCTCCTCCGCAAGCGTTTTGGGATTGATTCTTTTTGATGCGTAACACGTCATTTTAGCAGATGGATGACAAGCTAGCTTGACAGCCAAAAACCTTTGTGGTAAGCTCAATTCAGGTAATTAATTAATTGAGCAGCCATACTTCTCCGATAGCCTTGGATAGAATTGCCGCAACAAACCCCTTAGGTTTTTGCCAGATTGTTTAAGACAAACAGAAACCATGTTCATAGCGTTTTCCGGAATTGCATTGGTATAGTCGCCTTTTGGAGAGCGCACTTTGTTCGTGATTTCTAAGAACCATCTTCTTCTATCCATGCTATCTCGTGTGCGGCTGCGTTTTGAGAGATAGCATATGAACCCATTAATCCTCATCGGAATCGTCGCAGCGCTTGCGGGCGGTTTTGTGTTGGGATATATCATGCGCAAGCTCGCGGCCACGCGGAGCGTTTCTTCGGCGGAAGCGCGGGCAGAGCAGATTATCCAGGAAGCCAAATCAAAAGAAAAAGAAATCCTGCTTGAGGCCAAGGACCGCGCCTTGGTAGTGATGGAAGAGGCAAAGCGGGATGAGGAAACGCGCCGCCGCGAAGTCATGGCCGCCCAGGACCGCTTGGAAAAGCGCGAGAGCTTGTTTGACCAGAAGCTTTTGGATCTGGAAAACAAGCAGACCCAGCTTGCGGAGAAGGGCAAGGAGCTTGATGCCGCCAAAGAGTCGGTGCAGGTTATCAAAGTCCAGCAGCTTGAGAAGCTGGAAAAGGTTGCGGGCTTGACGCAGGAGCAGGCAAAGAACGTCCTGCTTGAGAACATGGAAATCCGTTCAAAGGACGATCTGCTGACGCGCTTGCGCAAGCTGGATGAAGTCGCTTCGTATGAGTGGGACGAGAAGGCGAGGCAGCTCTTGTCGCTCGCCATGGAGCGGTGCGCGTCTTCGCACGCGGTGGAGACTACTACTACGTCATTGACCCTGCCCTCGGACGAGATGAAGGGCCGCATCATCGGGAAAGAAGGCCGCAACATTAAGACCTTGGAGCAGCTCACCGGGGTTGAGGTGATCATAGACGAGACCCCGCAGACGCTCATGATTTCCGGCTTCTCGCCCATTAGGCGTCATTTGGCTAAGAAAGCCTTGGAACGTTTGATGGTGGACGGCCGCATCCACCCGGGCCGCATTGAGGAAACCGTGGAGCAGGCAAAAAAGGAAATTGCTCTGGACATGAAAAAGGCGGGCGAGGCAGCAGCGTATGACGCGGGGGTTGCGGGGTTGCACCCCAAGCTCGTGCAGATTATCGGCCGCTTAAAGTACCGCACCTCCTACGGCCAGAACGTGCTGTCCCATTCCGTTGAGATTGCGCACTTGTCCGTTTTGCTTGCAGAAGAGCTCGGCGCGAACGTGGAGCTCGCGCGCAAAGGCGGGCTCTTGCACGACATCGGCAAGGCGGTTGACCACGAGATTGAAGGCGGCCACCCCAAGATCGGGTATGACATCTGCAAGAAGTTCGGCTTGCCCGAAGAGGTCGCGAAAATCTGCCTCACGCACCACGACGACCACCCGGATCAGCTTGAGACTGTGATCGTAAAAGTCGCGGACGCGGTTTCGGGCGCGCGGCCCGGAGCGCGCAAGGACACGTACGAGCAGTACCTCCAGCGCCTCGGGGAACTGGAAGACATTGCAACTGGATTTGAGGGCGTTGAGAAAGCATACGCCATCCAGGCCGGCCGCGAGATTAGGGTGTTCGTGACCCCGGGCAAAGTGGATGACTTCCGCGCGCACGAGCTTGCCCGAGAAATCGCGGACCGGATTGAAGCGGAACTCAAGTACCCTGGGGAGATAAAGGTGAACGTGATTCGGGAGACCCGCGTGATTGAGTACGCGCGGTAAAGCGCCGTTGTTGTAAAAAAGAAAGCCCGTCCCAGACGTGTGTCTGGGGCGGGCTTTTCGGGCGGGGCGGTTTCCGCCTAGTTTGCGCTTCCTCCGAGCAATGAGTGCGGATCAAAGCCTGGCTTGAGCTGGCAGTACGGCTCGCTTGCCTCCATAAACGCCTGGCGCGTTGCCTCGCCGGGCTGGGCGCGCCAGCGGTTATATGCGTCCAGCATGCGGTTCAGCGCCTCTTCCTTGATAGCGGGAAGCGCTGCGGCATGGGCTGTCCGCTCCATGTGCCAGACTTCTCCAGGGGAGAGCCTGGAGATGAGGTCCATGTAGTTTGCGGCCATGTGCCGGAGCACGCGCCGGTAGGTTTCAAATCCGGCGGCGAGCTTGTCCAGGGTCAAGGACAGGCCGCGGTACCGGGCTGGCAAGCGGGCGCAGTGGCACGCAGCCCAGACGTAGAACTGTTGGGCATGTTCAAGGTTCGCTTCAGACGGATCGTCTGTTACGGCACGGCGATAGCGGGAGACATGGTCCCCGAATCCTGCGAACAGGCCGAACGCAACGAATCGGTGGTCTGCATTTGCCCGGTAGATTGCTGCCTTGCCGCACGCAGTTCCTGATTGCTCGGCTTTCTCGCACACATCCGCCGGCGACACAGCCAGGCGACCTGCGTTTTCGGCGTAGAATTCGCCGTGCACGAGCGAGTAGAGCAGCCCGGCGATGTACATATTCACCTCCTCATCGCCGTCTGACTCGTGGCTTGTCTCTATGCGGGACTGCAAATACGCGTTGAGCAGGAAAAAGAACAAGGTCTCCCGCTCGCCGCAACCAAGGTCAAAGTACCTTACCTGATTGTCCACGAGAGCCTCCTTTCTGCTCTGTGATAAATTGGAAAAGGGCGAGTGTATCGCCCTCCGAAGTGATATGTTCAACCTATCATAAAGGCGCTGGACTCGCCAGCGCCTTTATCAACAAGCTCGTTGCACATCAACTAGACCCCGATTGAGCCGCCGCCGGTTGTGAGAATCACCACGTTCGCGGCGAGCAGGATAAGGTCAAACTCCCAGCCGGTTTTGCCCATCTCGGTGAACTTGTAGCCCCACTTTGCCACCTTCATATAGATGGCGCCGAGCATGACAATGCCGAGCGCGAGAGCCGCTATTTGTGTGTAGAGCCCGAGCGCCAGGCCTGCTGCTCCGAGCAGTTCCACGATGCCGAGCACTGCCATGGCATTGGCTTTCTTGAGCTTCATCACCGCGTGCACCACAAAGATCACTGCAACCACGAGCCGCAGGAGAAACATGCCCTGGTTGCTGTACTGGAGGAATTGTTCCATAGGTTTCTGTTATGTTACTGATAGCACCTCTAGCATACCACACTTTGGCGTCGCCCTTGAAACCTCGCTTGACAGACCGCAGCGGCGTTGGTAACGTTACCATTACTTTTAGACGTAACCAACCATTCCCATGGCACTCTCCACCAAACAGAGCTTCCTGGCAGGCGCAGGCGGCGCCCTTGCCGTTTTCTTTATTGTTGGCTTTTTTGTGCTCCTCTACATAGTGCTCAAGGAAGACACCACTGCCCCGCAAGCGGCAAATCCGTCCGCAGTCGCGGGCGACACCATTCCCGAGGCTCCGGCAATCAACTTCGCGCCGGTCACGAAAGCGGACTGGATGCGCGGCAACCCTGATGCCGGCATCAGCATTATTGAGTACTCTGACCTTGAGTGCCCGTACTGCAAGTCGTTCCACCCCGAGATTTCCCAGGCAGTTGAGGAGTACAAAGATGACGTTCGCTGGGTGTACAGGCACTTCCCGCTCACCATTCACCCCAAAGCAGCCACCGAGGCTGAAGCTTCCGAGTGCGCCGGAGAGCTTGGCGGCAACGACGGGTTCTGGGCGTTTATTGATCGGGTGTTTGAGGTGACGCCTTCCAACAACGGGCTTGACCTTGCCACGCTCCCGGACATTGCCGAGTACGCGGGTTTGGACCGCGTGGCATTCACCGAGTGCCTTGACTCGGGCCGCCATACCCAGAAAGTACAGGAGCAGATCAGTGACGCCATTGCAGCGGGCGGGCAGGGCACGCCGTACTCTGTGATTGTGACTCCGGACGGGGAAAAGATTCCCGTGAACGGGGCTGTCTCTTACGCGCAGCTCAAATCATTCATTGATTCCGTGCTGAATCCGGCGAGCGGCAGCTAGCAGCTCCTCATTGGTCGTCTTTTTTCCAACCCCGCCCGAAGCTTCGGGCGGGGTTGACT
>CAYIMZ010000020.1:0-5247 GCA_964364695.1 uncultured Gammaproteobacteria bacterium
GTCACGGTGAGCTACTTTGAGTGGGACCAAAATTTAAAAGGCGAGCACTGGAGCGAGGCTGAGGTGCTCGCAAAACTTGAAGTTGCCATGGAGAGCGCGTTCCGATCAGTGTGGGACGCGCATAACGAGCACGGCGTTGATCTGCGCACAGCCGCGTTCATGGTTGCGGTGCGGCGGATCGTCGCGGCGATGCAGTAATCTGAACAAAAGAAAACAGGGCGCCCATCCTGGGTTGCCCTGTTTTGTAGTCCTTCGTGTCCCTCCGCGGCCATTCCTCCTTGGCACCGACTAGAATGCGGGGACGTTCCTGATGACGTGTGCCCGATCCGGACCCGTGCTGATGATCTCAACCGATGTGCCGCAGTGGGCGGCGTGAATGCGGTGCACATATCCCTGCGCAGCTTCCGGGAGGTCGTTCCAGTCTGTAGCGCCGCAGATATCCTCCGGCCAGCCGGGAGCCTCCTCAAATATAGGCTGACACTGATTTAGCTCCGGCACGGTCGTGGGGAAGGACCGGATGCGCATGCCTGTGGCGGTCCGGTACCCCACACAGATCTTGAGCGGGGAGATGCCGGCGAGGTTATCAAGCCGCGTGACAGCGAGGCTGGTCGGGCGGACATAGCGCGCAAAGTGCCGCGCGATCATACAGTCAAACCATGCAAGCCGCCGCGGTCTGCCGGTGGTTGCTCCGTACTCTCCGGCGCTCTCGCGCAGCTGGTGCGCCAGATCCTCGGGCATCTCCGCCACCAGGTGGCCGCGGCCCACGCGCGACATGTAGGCCTTGACCACGCCGATGACACGCGTGGGCCAGTGCCGCGTGCTCACGCCGCATCCGGCCTGCACGGCGCCGTCTCCCATATTGGAAGACGTGCAGTCCGGGTAGATGCCGTGGCTCACGTCCAGCATGAATCCTTGCGCGCCTTCAAAGAGCACGCGCATGCCCATCTCCAGCCAGCTGTTGAGGGCTTCGGCTTCGTCTCCGAAAAACGGGATGAGCCGACTGCGGCACTCCTCCAGCACGCCGAGGACGTGATCCATTGAAACGGGATCGCGGCCATACGCCTGCGTGAGTATGGCGTTCGTCTCAGCGAGCGGCTGTTGGATGCGTTTCCGTACATACTCCATGTGCCGGAGATCTCCGGCACGGATGCCCGTCTTGGCGGCCTTGTCCGCATACGTGGGGCCGATTGCCCGGACCGTGGTGTCGCTCCTGGTGGCGGGATTTGCCTCCCGCGTTTCCTCAAGCGCCTGGTGGTGCGGGAGCGTGAGGTGCGAACGGTCGGAGATGAGCAGCCTGTCGCGGGTGACGGGGAACCCCTTGGCTTGTACGGCATCCATCTCTTTGAGCAACCCGGCCGGGCTCCATACCACGCCCCCGCCAATGACGCTCATAACGTTCGGGCGCAGGATGCCGCACGGCAGGACGTGGAGGACGACCTCAACAGGCTCGCTCGCTCGTCCGGCCATAAACGGCGGCGTGAACCTAAGGGTGTGTCCGGCATTGGCTCCGCCCTGGAAGCGCACTACCACATCAGCATCTTCCGCGAGGACATCCGTGACCTTCCCCTTGCCCTCGTCTCCGAATTGCGCGCCAACAGTGACCGTTGTTGTCCCTGCTTTTGCTTCCGGCATCTGGTGCCTCCTCGGCGTAAGTGCTGCGTGATACTTCAAGGATCATTTTCTGTATTCAAACAAGCACCCCAATCTTAGCACTATCGTTCACATCGTCAAATGATTTTGATATACTGACGGTATGGTAAGCCAAGACGCATCATTTTTAAATCCGGAGCGCATCATAGCGCAGATTGGCCTGCAGCCCGGCTTTCAGGTGGGTGATCTGGGGTGCGGAACCGGATACATGTCGTTTGCCGCGTCTCGCGCCGTGGGATCAAAGGGCAGGGTGTATGCCGTGGACGTGCAGAAGTCGGTCCTGGAACAGGTCAAAAAAGAAGCCCAAGTGGAAGGCATTACCAACATCATCACCGTTTGGTCTGACCTTGAGGTGCCCGGAGCAACCCAGATTGCAGCCGCGTCCCTTGACGCCGTGCTCCTGGTGAATATACTGTTTCTAGTGAAAGATAAAAACGCGGTATTTGCGGAATCTCGGCGGCTCCTCAAAAAAGGAGGCATACTCCTGGTGGTTGATTGGTTTCCCGGCTCTACCGGCATTGGCCCAACACCCCAGACACGGGTGAACCAGGAGGAGGCAGCCCAGCTTGCCCTGGGTGCGGGATTTGCAAAAGCCGCGGACATAGATGCGGGCAAGTTTCACTACGGCATGGTATTTAAGCAGCAGTAAGCATGGATACACTTCTCCACCTACTCTCTCCGGCATACTTGTTCAACAAGAACCACGGGCCGTTCACGTCCAATTTTGCGAGCGTATTTTTGTGGTTCAATATCGGGCTCCTGGCGCTTGCCATCCTGGTGAAGTGGTTTGCAAAAAAAGACGATAAGTTCGCCAAAAAAACAGCATCAAAGTTCAGTTCCCTTGCCTGGACCATGGGCCTTATTGGCATTATTCTGTATAGTTTCAGGCAGATCAATGTGCTGTATTTATCTGCCCCTGTTTTTATCCTGATCTGGGGCATTGTTGTGGTAATGTGGCTAATGCTAGTGCTTAATTATCGGTTCAACACAGTGCCGGAGCGCAGGAAGCAGGTGAGCCGCGAACAGGGCGACCGCGACTATTTAGGGTAATGGGTTCCCCAACCCAAAACCTCGGGACGCGCGGGGAAGACATAGCTGCCTGGTACCTCGCCAGGCGCGGTTTTCGGATTCTTGCCAGGCACTTTACCAGCAGGTTCGGCGAGATTGACCTTATTGCCGAAGAGGCCGGACAGACTGTGTTTGTTGAGGTAAGGACCAGGCTCAAGAGCATTCGGGGTTTGCCAGAGCAGACCATTGGTTATGAAAAACAGAAAAAACTTAGAAAGGTAATTTCCGCTTACGTTAGCCTAAATGAGATTGATGATTTTAGGATTGATGCAGTGACAATCAGTCCGGGAGAAAGGCCGGGGACACTCAAGATCAGGCACCACAGGGCCCAGTTCGGGATGCTTGATTTTTGACGCGAGTTTTCCATAGGCTATACACAGAATTACCCACACCCCCTGCTTTTTGATGGTTTTTCAGTGTTTTTCTTTTTGTGTTTTTAAGCTACAATACAAGCAGCTCTTTCAATAGGTATAGTGTGCTGAGCAGGAGGCAAGCAGCCTAGACCTCATTTCTCTTCTCTATCAAACACGAGGAAGAGGCATGAGCATTCGGCTGCTTGCCTTTTCTGTAAACAACGCATCCAAGGAGGGAACGATGCCCACACTATGGCCACCGCACAACACACAGCGCAATCATTGGGCTTCTTTCCTGAAAGCGCGAAACATACCCTAATCGCAGCAGTGCTCGCCATAATCGCGAGCGCGGCTTTTGCGGTGTTTGGGGCTCAAGGCGCCCGGGCCGTGGTTGCGCCGGTTTTGGCGAGTCCGGAGCAGGGGCAGAAGTTCACCACTCCCTCACCAGTCTTGGTGGGGACCGCACCGGGCGCGAGCGAGGTTCTGGTATTCATAGATTCGGTACAGAACGGCATTGCGCGCGTGGCTGACAACCGGTTCTCATACACCCCGTTCCTGCCTCTTGCATCGGGCGGGCACGCCATCCAGCTCCAGTCGCGGGACGCCCAGAACGGCCAGCTTTCAGAGCCCAGCCTGGTGACGCTCATCACTATTGTCCCCAACCCCTCTCCCACGCTTTTGGTCCCCCCAACCGGAGCTAAACTTGGCCAGGACAGGGTTTGGGTAGGCGGGGTTGCGGCCAATGGCTCCCTGGTGCGGATTCTTGTTGATGGGGTTGAGGCTGCCCGAACCCAGGTGCGCGACCACAAGTCCGGAACCGCAAGTTTTGGGGTGGAGCTTACCGGCTTGGGCCTTGGGGAGCACACTGTTGCCGCCGTTGCCCGGGACGCCCGGGGCAAAGAGAGTTTTGCATCAAGCCCCCTCGCCATCAGCATCCTTCCTTCCACGCCCGCGCCAGTGCTCTTTACGCCGGTGGTGAACGCTGATTCGGGCATTGAGCGGCCGTTCATCACGGGCATTGCCAAGAACGGCTTAACGGTTTCAATCGTGGTTGACGGGAAAATTTTGCAGCAGATTCCTCTGGGCCAGGATCCCTCCGGAGCCATCAGCTTCGCGTACCAGCCGCGAGTTGCGCTCGGCCTTGGCAGGCACGCCATTGAGGCGTTCGCATCTGACCGCGGCAAACTCTCCAATAACTCATCCCCAGTTTACTGGCAGGTGGGCGATGTTGCGCTGGGCGGCGAGGTCATGGAACGCGAAGAGCCTGTGGTGACGGAAGACAAGGAGGAGCCGGAATCGCCTATTTCAGTTTCAGAGCCGGAAAAACCACGCAACCCGCTCACGGTTACGGATGCGCTCGGCGAGCCCGAAGCTCCCGAAGCCCCTGAAGAGCCGGTTGTTCCGGATGCGCTTCCCGGGGCGGGGGCTGTGGCCGAAAAGCCTGAAGGCCGGATCATGGCAGATGACGAAGGCGTGGTGGCCGAAGGCGAGGAAGAGGATATGCTTGCCCAGGCAGACCAGGAGGATGAGGGCGGCGTGACGGAAATTGCGCCCGGCAGAGTGGTGCGCGAGACTCGCGAGGAGGGGGGCGAGTTTACGCTCAACACGTCCTTGGTCATCGGCATTGTGATCCTCATTTTCCTCCTGCTTTCCATTCTCGTGTGGTATATCCAGGAAAAGCGCGCCCAGCTCGGGGAGCGCGTGGTGAGCATCTTCCGGGAGGATGACGAGTCCGGCTCAAGCGTCAATGTGACCCGCTTGCCCGGGGACAGGGGAACCAAGAAAGAGGGAGAGAAGAAGGACAGCACTCCGCCTCCGCAGGAGTTGCCGCGCTACGATATGCCTCCGCGGTGGGACGGGCCTGATGACCTGCCTCCGCCTCCTCCGCCAATGTTTTAACTGATGAGCGCCCAGGCATTTGCCGGGGCGCTTTGCGGCACGGCCTTGCCATTTTCAAAGAGCGTGGTACTATATGGGTAGGCTAGTTTTACGATTGTAGACTAGCTATTTTTTATAGCACTATGTCCAAAGAAGTACTCCAGGCCATCAAGGCAATTTGCGACGAAAAGCACATCCCCGTGGAATCCGTGCTCGCGACCATTGAGCAGGCGCTCGCTGCCGCGTACCGCAAAGACTTCGGGAACCGCATGCAGAACCTGAAGGTTGATTTTAATCC
>CAYIMZ010000020.1:5347-10106 GCA_964364695.1 uncultured Gammaproteobacteria bacterium
ATGATTTCGCAGGCAAAGGAAATTAAGCCCGATGCTGCGGTAGGCTCCGAGCTGGTGCAGGAGCTTACGGTGCCCGGCGAGTTCGGCCGCATGGCTGCCCAGACCGCCAAGCAGGTCATCATCCAGAGGCTGCGCGAGGCAGAGCGCGAGGTCGTGTTCAACGAGTACAAGGATAAAGAGGGCCAGCTGATCAACGGCACTGTCCAGCGCGTAGAGGCGGGCAATGTGCTCATTGACATTGGCCAGGCAACTGCCGTTATGCCGCCCCAGGAGCAGGTCAGGGGCGAACATTACTCGCCCGGCTCCCAGCTGCGGCTCTTCATCAAGTCAGTGGCAACCTCAAACCGCGGACCAGAGGTGATTGTGTCCAGGGCCGCCCGCGAACTCGTGCGCAGATTGTTTGAGATGGAGGTTCCGGAAATCGCGGACGGGGCCGTGGTGCTCAAGGCGATTGCGCGCGAGCCAGGCAGCCGTTCCAAGATTGCGGTTGCCACCGAGGAAGATAACGTTGACCCGGTCGGCTCGTGCGTTGGCCAGCGCGGCACGCGCGTGCAGTTCATCATCAATGAGCTCGGCGGGGAAAAGATTGACATCATTGAGTGGGACGCGGACGAGGTGCAGTTCATCAAGAACGCGCTTTCCCCGGCCAAAGTGGTTGAGGTTGCCCTGCACCCGGAAGCGCGGAACGCCGAAGCGTTCGTGGCTCCGGACCAATTTTCGCTCGCCATCGGCAAGCAGGGCCAGAACGTGCGCCTCGCCTCCAGCCTTACGGGCTTCCGGATTGATATCAAGCCGGCCCCGGGCACTGTTCCCGAAGCTGCGGCCGAAGAACCAAAGGAAGAGTCCAAGGAAGAGGAGCCTGTTGCGGCAGGAGAGGTTCAAGAAAAACAAAAGCCAGAGGAGGAACCAAAGCCAGACAATAATTAAGGGGTACTCACTATGTCTATGTATCTTCTTTTTTCACTCGCGTCTTCCGGGCTCGCAATTCTCGCGGGCGCCCTGCTCGCGGCCTGGGTCTTGGGCCGCAAAGCGGGGAATGAGAAAATGCAGGAGATTGCCCGAGCCATCCAAAAAGGTTCAAAAGCCTACCTCAACCGCCAGTACCGCACCATCGGCATTGTTGCGTTTTTGGTGTTTTTCGCGATTGGGTTTGTTTTGTCCTGGAACATGGCGTGGGGGTTTGTGGTTGGCGCGCTCTTCTCCGCCATTGCCGGGTACGTGGGCATGAACGTGGCAGTGCGCGCGAACGTGCGCGTGGCGCACGCGGCAAGCCACGGCTTGTCCCGAGCCATGGCAGTTGCGGTGCGCGGGGGCGCGGTGACCGGATTTTTGGTTGCGGGTTTGGCGCTTCTCGGCGTTACGGGCTTTTATGCGTATACCCGCGATGTGAATGCTTTGATCGGCTTGGGATTTGGCGGAAGCCTGATTTCCATCTTTGCCCGCTTGGGCGGAGGCATTTACACCAAGGCCGCCGACGTTGGCGCTGATTTGGTGGGCAAAGTGGAAAAGAACATTCCCGAAGACGATCCGCGCAACCCGGCCGTGATTGCGGACAACGTCGGCGACAACGTCGGCGACACAGCCGGGATGGCGGCTGATTTGTTTGAAACGTACGCGGTCACGGTGGTTGCTGCCATGCTTTTGGGCACGCTCATATTCTCTGATTTTGAGAATGTGGTTGTATATCCGCTCGTGCTTGGCGGCATATCCTTGATTGCGTCAATCATCGGCCTCGCCGCTGTGCGCCTCGGCGCGAGCGGGAATATCATGGCAGCCCTGTACAAGGGCCTGGTGGCGACCGGCGCGCTCGCGGCAATCGGGTTTTACTTCGCAACCATGCGGCTCATGGAGGGCAACGGCCTGTTCGCGCCCCTAAACGTGTTCTACGCATCGCTGGTAGGGCTTGGGGTGACCACCGCGCTCGTTGCCATTACAGACTACTACACGTCCGACAAGTACGGCCCGGTCAAGGGCATTGCGGATGCCTCAACCAAGGGGCACGGCCCCAATATCATCGCAGGCCTTGCGGTATCCATGCGCTCAACCGCCTTGCCCGTGCTTGTGATTGCGCTCGGGATCTGGGGCTCGTATGCCTTAGCTGAGCTCTACGGCATTGCCATTGCCGCGGTTTCCATGCTCTCTTTGGCTGGCATGATTGTTACGGTTGACGCGTTCGGGCCCATCACGGACAACGCAGGCGGCATCGCGGAAATGGCTGGTTTGCCGAGCGACGTGCGCGATGTCACGGACAAGCTGGACAGCGTTGGCAACACCACCAAAGCAGTCACCAAGGGCTATGCCATTGGCTCGGCAGGCCTTGCCGCGCTCGTGCTGTTCGCTTCGTATTCGCAGGAATTTTTGCTCCACGGCAGGGAGCTTTTGTTTCGGCTCTCTGACCCGCTCGTGATTATCGGTTTGTTCATCGGCGGCTTGCTGCCGTACTACTTCGGCGCGTTGGTGATGGAGGCGGTGTCCAAGACAGCCGGGAAAGTTGTTGAAGAGGTGCGCAGGCAGTTTAAAGAGATCAAAGGCATCATGGAGGGACGCGCTAAGCCGGATTACGGCACGTGCGTGGATATCGTCACCCGCGATGCGCTCCGGCAGATGTTTGTGCCTGCGCTCATCCCGGTGCTCTCGCCCATCATTGTTGCCTGGCTTCTGGGCCCGGTCGCACTCGGGGGCATGCTCGTCGGCTCCATTGTCACGGGTTTGTTTGTGGCCATTTCCATGACCACGGGCGGAGGGGCCTGGGACAACGCCAAGAAGCTCATTGAGGCGGGCGCGCACGGGGGCAAGGGCAGCGACGCGCACGCGGCCGCGGTCACCGGTGACACGGTTGGGGACCCGTACAAGGATACGGCAGGCCCTGCCATCAATCCCATGATCAAGGTCATCAATATCGTGGCGCTTTTGATTGTGGGATTTCTCGTCTAGCCTATGGAGAAGACAATCTACCCCTACGTGGCCTGGGCATTCCCCATCGCGAATGCGCTGTTCCTCAAGTCTGCGCAGGGAGTGGAGCACATACCAACCCAAGGGCCGGTGATTCTCGCCTCAAACCACATCAGCGTTCCCGACGAAGGTGTCATGGCGGGCGTGGTGTACGGCAAAATCCGCAAGCCGGTGTGGTACATCGCTCGGGACGATTACTGGTGGGGAAGGTGGTGGACCGTGCCCCTCAAGAACGCGCTCGCAACGCTCTTGGTTGACTGGCGCAGCCCTGCGGAGGTGCTCAAAGAGGCCGAGGCAATCCTTAAGGAGGGGGGCGTGGTCGGCATGTACCCGGAGGGGACGCGCAATACCGACGGACGCGCTTTGTGTGTGGGCAAAACCGGGGTTGCGCGGCTCGCGCTTGCGACCAATGCTCCGGTCGTGCCGGTCGGCTACACCGGGCCCGCCATAGCGCGCCTTCGGGACGTTATCCGCGAGTTCGTGTTCAAGCGCAATACCGCCACCTTGCGGTTCGGCCCTGCGGTGGATCTTTCCGCGTACCGCGGCAAGCCTGTTACCCGCGAGCTTTTGTACCGCGCAACAGACGACATCATGGCCGCAATCGGCGCCTTGTGCGGAAAGCGGCCCCGCTTGCACGAGTACGCGCCATAGGGTATGCTAGCAATTCATGCAGATTACCGAGAATAAACCACACGCATCAACCCAAGAGCTCGTATTTGATTTGGAGCGGAGCGACATTGAGGGCGATTTGCAGCGCGCCGCCAAACACCTTGCGGAACACGTTGAGGTTCCGGGATTCCGCAAAGGCGCTGCCCCGTACGACGTGCTCGCGAGGCACCTCAAGGGCGAAGCGAAGATTTACGAGGAGGCCCTGCAGCGTATTGTTGGGCGTACCCTTGAAGCAGCCGTGAGGGAGCGCAATGTGGATGTTGCGGGAGAGCCGCACATCAGCGTCACCAAGATGGTGCCGCCTTTCGGCGTCTCCTACAAGGCGGTACTTACCCTGTTTCCGAGCGTTGCCTTGGGCGATGTTTCCAACATCAAGCTTGAGAAAAAGGAAGCCAAAGCCGCGGACGAGGACGTTGAGAAGGTCATTACGAATCTCCGTGAGATGTACGCAAAAGAGGCTGGCGTGGATCGCGCCGCTGCCGCAGGGGACAAGGTCGTGCTGGACTTAGATGTTAAGCGAGACGGCGTGGTGATTGAGAACGGCACGTCAAAAGGTTTTCATCTCATCCTCGGCGAAGGCAGGTTTATCCCCGGCTTTGAAGAGCAGATAATGGGTTTGAAAGCGGGTGATACAAAAGAATTTGAACTTACGTTTCCGGACGAGTACTACGAGAAGTCGCTGGCCGGCAAGCCGGCAACATTTAGCGCATCCATCACCCAGGTGATGGAGCGCACGCTTCCGGCGGTTGATGACGTATTTGCAAAAGATTTGGGCCACAGCCAGACCGCGGAAGATTTAAGAAAGCAGATTCGCGAGAGCCTGCAGTTTGAAAAAGAGCGCGAGGAAGAGGAGCGCTTTGAGATGGCTGCCATGGATGAGCTGGTCAAACGCTCAACGTTCGGCGAGATTCCGGAGCAGCTTGTCACGGGTGAAGCGCAGAAGATGCTTGCGGAACTTGAGCAGAACGTCGTCCGGCAGGGTATGAAGTTTGATGATTACCTGACGAGCATCAGGAAGTCAAAAGAAGATTTAACACGCGAGCTTCGGCCACAAGCCGAGCACCGCGCCAAAATCAGCCTGGTTGGCCGCGAGTTCGGCAAGCAGCAGAATATTCAGGTGAGCGAGGAGGAGGTTGCG
>CAYIMZ010000021.1:0-9729 GCA_964364695.1 uncultured Gammaproteobacteria bacterium
CGGAATGATGATGGAAATTTTAGGCTCTGGCATAACCACCCCTAACCCCTCCTTGGTAAGGAGGGGAAATTATTGAGAATCGCCTGCGCAATCTGCTCAAGGCTGCCCGCATCAACCAAGGCGCCGTTCCCGCCGATTGCTTCGGGCACGCCGCCGACGCGCGAGCCGATAACCGGCTTGCCGAACATCTGGGCCTCTTTGTACACGATGCCATAGCCCTCAAAATCGTTCGGGTCATCAATGGGAGTGAGTATAAAGCAGTCAGCAGCCGCAAGCCAGGCGTACTTTTCCTCATCATCCACTTCGCCGGTGAATAAAATAGAGCGATTGTTGCGGGATTGCTTCACTTCGTTCGCAATGACAGTAAGTTCATTGCGCGCCTCTCCATCGCCCACCACCACGTACACGAGCTCCGGCATCTGTTTCCAGACCGCGAGCAGCGAGCGCAGCACCACATCAATCCCCTTTCTCCGTACCAGACGGCTCACCGTGAGCAGGACCGGACGATTGCCGAGCGCATATTTTTGACGAAGCTCGGCCGCTTTTGGCAGGTATGCTCCGGGATCAATGTGTGGAATGTTCGGGTATGAAACGCGCGCGGCCCGGGAGTCAATGCCATAGCGCGCAAGCAAGCCGCGGGTTGCGTTGCTGTTTGCAATAATCTCATCCGCGTTTTTTAGAATCAATGACGCCCACAGCCGCTTCCACGCGGAATGCGATGGGCGGACCAAGTCCAAACCGTGCACGTACACGCGGTACGGCGTGCGGAACCGGAACTTCCACCACAATGCGACGTAGCCTACGGGCAGGATGTGCGAAATCCATAAATAATCATAACCACCCCCTGACCCCTTCCTTGAAAAGGAGGGGGAAATCCGCCAGAGAAGGGGCAGCCAGGCTGGCCACTTGTCCCAGAAGTGCCTGCGCGCATCAATCACCTCAACCGGTTCCCTTGACGCACTAACTTCGCCGGCGAGGTAGGTCGCGACTCCACCTTTGTGCGGCGGGTATTCAAGCGTGAGAAGCACGATACTCATAGTGGGAAATGGGTCATGTCCCCATTTGTAACACAGATTTAAGCCACCTCCAGTCCTCGCCCGAGTACGCGCGCAAGAGCAGGAGCAGCATGCCGTACAGCACTACGGCAACCGGAATGATGATGAGGAACGAGTACTCGCCCCGCAAGTAGTACACCGCAAGGCCCATGAGCGAGGACGCGATGAGGAGCTTGGCGAGGCTCGCGGTGAAACGCAGCGTGAACACGGGCACGATACGCCGGGCCGCAATCCAGCCGAGAAACACGATCACAACGCTTGAGAAGAGCGCCGCGTACACGGCGCCCATGAATCCGTAGTACGGGATGAGGATGAGGTTTAAGGCCACGAACAGCGCGAGCTGGATGCCGCGGTTGGCCGTGTTGGCACGCTCATGGCCGGTCGCGTTCAGGAGGGAGCCGAACGGGAACTCAATGTACAGAAACACCACTGCCCAGATGAGGATTTTAAGCGCCGGAATGGACGCGGCGAACTCGGGCCAGATCCTGGTGACAATGGGCCCTGCCAGGAGAAAGATGCCGACGCTGATAGGGAGCGAGACGGTCAAAAGCAGCTGCAGCGTCCGCAGGAATACGGACTGCAGGCGGTCTTTTGATTCAACCGCATAGTGCGACATGGCCGGGTACACAGCCGCGGTTACGGCGAGGGCTATGAACGGGAACGTGAACACGATTTTAGCGGGAATAGCGTACAAGCCCACTGCCTCATCACCCACCAGATTTTTGAGCAAAATGGAATCAATGGTGTTGTAGGCCTTGATGAACCCGGCGGCCATGAAGAACGGGATTGCGCGGCCAAGCCACTGCTTGAGCGCGCTGAAACGGAGGCGCAGCCTGAAAGCGATTTTTGCTTTCCGCGTAATGAGGAAGGACGCGAAGACGATGTGGAACAGGCTGCCTGCGGCAATCACCGCGAGCAGGAGCCGGAGGTCATGCGTCCGTGCGATGACGAGGAGCCCGGATGAGAAAATGATGACCTGGAAGAGCATAGTGCCGAGCGATTCGTACAGCAAGTTCTGCCGCGAGCGGAACACGGCGTAGCAGTAGGCCGTGAACGCGTCCATGACCATGATGACGCTGGTGATTGCGAGCAGGAGCCGGAGCTCGGGAGCGTACCCCAGGACGAACGCGAGGCCGTGCAACACGAGGAGGGCGAGGAGAGAGCAGAACACCCTGATGGAAAACAGCGCCGTGAAGTGCTCTCTCTGCTGCGACGGGTTCTGGCTGAACGTGCGTATGGCGAGCGGCACAATCCCGAAATCCGCGACCAACGAAAAGAACGCGGCAAACGAGAGCGCGAAGATGTACGTGCCCAGAGCCTCGGGCCCCAGGGCGCGCGCGAGCACGCTGAAGTACGCGAACGAGAGGATTTTCTGGAACACGAGCGCGGCAGTGTACACTGCGCCTGACCGCGCAACTGCCGCAGGATGGTGCGTTCTTGGCATACCCGTACTATAGCACAAACGGCCCGCCTGGTCGGCGGGCCGTTGCTGATATTACCTCTTTGACCACTGCGGCGCTCGTCTGGCTCGTTTTAGGCCCGGCTTTTTGCGCTCCTTGACCCTGCGGTCAACCGTCATAAACCCTGCCGCGCGCAAGGCCGGCTTTGTCTCCGGATTATGGGAGAGCAGCGCGCGGGAAATGGCAAGCCGCACCGCTTCGGCCTGGCCGCGGATCCCGCCCCCGAACACTGTGACGTTCACATCGTAGGTCGCCTCCCCGCCGAGTATAACGAGCGAAGCGCGCGCCACGGCCGCAAGGTCCGGCTTCGGGAAGTACTCGGCAAGGCCGCGCTTGTTCACCACAAACTTGCCCGAGCCGCGCACGTAGAGCTGGGCGGACGCTGACGCGCTCTTCCTGCGGCCGACGCCGCGGATGTACTTGCGCCCCTTGAACGGATTTTTTTCTGCTGCCTTTTCTTCGGTACCCATATACTATTCTTCTGTAACGCCGCGAATGATGAGCCGCCTGATCATGCTCTTTCTCAAAGAATTCTTGGGGAGCATGCCGTACACCGCCCTCTTGAGCACCTCTTCGGGGCGGCGGGCCAAAAGCTCGCGCATGCTCTCGCTCTTAAGGCCCCCCGGGCGCTTGGTGGGGCGGTAGTACCGCTTTTGTTCCAGCTTGTCGCCGGTGATTTTCATCTTGGCGTAGTTTTCCACCACTACCGCGTCGCCCTCGTCCTTGTACGGAACGTAGGATGCTTTGTTCTTGCCCATGAGCAACAGCGCCGCCCGTGAGGCGATTCTGCCCAAGGGGGTTCCGGATGCGTCTATAGTGTGCGTGGTGCGCTGCATATTCTTATGCGAAACTATACAAATGAAATGACGGCCTGCTCTGCGGCATCCCCGACGCGGCGGGTGGTCTTGCGGATCCGCAGGTATCCGCCGGGGCGCTCTTTGTATTTGGGCCCCAAAACCTCAAACAGCTTTTTGACCGCGTTCTTGCGCCGCAACGCGACATCCGCTCTCCGGCGCGCGGCGACTGAATCAGTCCCCGCGAGCGTGACCAGCTTTTCCGCGTACGGCCGCAAGGCCTTTGCTTTTGCTACGGTGGTTTCAATCTTTTCGTGCAGCACCAAGCTCGCGGCAAGCGAGCGCATGAGCGCGCGCCGCTGCGAACCCGTACTTCTCAACTTATTAGCTCTCTTTTTCTGGTGCCGCATAGGTTGAGTTTACTCGTTGTTCCCGGATTCGGTTTCTTGGGCAGTTGACCCGCCATCCGGAGAGGCATCTGCGCGCTCGTCTTCGGCAGGAGAAGCATCGGATTCTCCGAGCGCATCAAACTCGCTTAAGAGCCTGAAGTGGTCCGCGAGGAGCCCTGCCGCCTGTTTGACCGCCTCGGACACGGTTATGGTGCCGTTGGTCTCAATCTGCATGGTGATCTTGTCGTAGTCGGTCCTGTCCCCCACGCGCACGCTGTCCACCTGAAAGCCGACCTGGTGCACGGGCGTGAAAATGGAATCAATGGCAATGGCGTTCACCTCCAGTTCCTCCTTGTCGCGGGACTCAACCGTATCGTACCCGCGGCCCGGCCGCACCCAGAGGGTCATGTCCAATGAAGCGGCCTTATCCGTGAGCGTCATGATGACCTGGTCCGGGTTCGCGATTTCTATGTCGCTGTTTTTCTCTATGTCGCCGGCAGTCACCACCTGCTCCCCGGAAACGGAAAGCTTGAGCTCCACGGAATCGCTTGAGAAGCTCTTGAGGTTCACCCGCTTGAGATTGAGCGAGATATCAACCACATCCTCTTTCACGTAGTTGATGCTCGTGAACTCGTGCGTGATGCCCTTGATCTTGAACGCGTAAATGGCGGCCCCGGGCAGAGACCCCAAGAGCACGCGGCGCAACGCGTTCGCGACGGTGGGCCCGTAGCCCGGGTACAAAGGCTCAATGGAGAACGTTGCCGCGAACGTGCTGCCGTCCTTCGGAGTGACCGTGATCTTTTTTGGGAGGGAAATGGATTCCATAGCGCTCTGTGAGTGTTTAAAAAATTATCTTGAGTAGAATTCCACGATTCTGCGCACGTCAATCTGCGTCCGGGGCTCGGAGACGTCCGGGTCCGCCACGACCTTGGCTTCGGTGCCGGTGCGCGCAAGCCAGGACGCGGGGGTGCGGTTGATCGCTTTCACGAGCTCGGCAAAGCGGGGGTTCTTGGCCACGCGGTCAAGCACGGTGACGGTCGCGCCGAGCGGCACGAGCATGGAGGGAACAGACGCTTTTTTGCCGTTCACGCGGATGTGCCCGTGGCTCACCATCTGGCGCGCCGCGGGCCTGGTCTTGGCAAAGCCGAGGCGGTACACCACGTTATCAAGCCTGCTCTCCAGCATGGCGAGCATCACCGAACCCGTGTCCCCTTGCGTGCGGATGGCTTTTTTGTAGTAGGTTCTGAACTGGCGCTCCAGGATGCCGTACATGCGCTTGGCTTTCTGCTTTTCCCGCAGCTGCACCCCGTAGTTGGAAACCTTGGCGCGCAAGCCGCGCGGGCCGTGCATGCCGGGGTGGTAGCTCTTGCGCGAGAGCGGCGATTTTGCGGTTCCGGCCTTGTCCAGATCCGGGTGCAAATCCACTCCCTCGCGGCGCGAACGCTTGTACTTTGGCGTTAAATCTCTTCCCATATGGTTATACTCTGCGCGGCTTCTTGGCGCGCGGGCCGTTGTGCGGCACCGGCGTCTTATCTTTAATTGACTGGATGCCGAGCCCCAGTCCCGAGAGAGCGCGGATGGCCGCATCGCGGCCCATGCCCACGCCGGCCACCACGACATCAATCTGCGCGAGGCCCGACTGCTTAACGAAATCGGCAAGGCTGCGCACCACCACCCCTGCCGCGTACGGCGTGGACTTCTTGGGCCCCTTGAACCCGGCTTTTCCGGCGCTGGCCCAGGCAACCACGTTGCCAAGCGGATCCGCAATGGACACCATGGTGTTGTTGTAGGTCGCGTTCACATAGGCAACCCCCTTTTTGAGGGATACCTTGGACTTCTTCTTGCGCCGGGGAGCTGCCTTGGGCTTTGCCCCTGCTTTCTCGGGGAGAGCGACAGAAACGGCTTCAGTTGGTTTGTGTGATTCTTCCGGGTCCATAGATGACTACGTCTTCTGCGCCGTCGGCTTCTTGCCCGAGGTCGCGGTCTTGCGCACGTTGCCGCGCACGGTGCGTGAGTTGGTCTTGGTGCGCTGGCCGCGCACGGGCAAGTGGCGGCTGTGCCGCAAGCCGCGCCAGCTTCCGATTTCCTTTAAGCGCTTGATGTTCCCGTGCACCAGGCGCACCAAATCTCCCTCAAGCAGCATGCCCTGCTTGTCAATCACGGTGCGGATGCGGTTCACCTCTTCCTCGGTGAGATCCTTGCACCGCTTGGATTCGCTGATGTTCGCGCTCGCAAGCACCTTCTCCGAGAGGGAGCGGCCAATGCCCTTGAGATACGAGAGCGCGATGACGATGCGTTTGTTGTCCGGGAGCGTTACTCCCGCGATGCGTACTGCTGGCATTTCGTATCAATGATTAACCTTGGCGCTGCTTATGCTTCGGATTTTTGCATATCACGACCAGGCGCCCCTTGCGGCGCACCACCTTGCACTCCCTGCACATCTTTTTTACCGAAGCCCTGACTTTCATACTTCTAGTAACGATAGGTAATTCTGCCCTTCCCGGTGTCGTACGGGCTCATTTCCACTTTGACCTTATCAAACGGCAAGAGCCGTATTTTGAACATCCGCATCTTGCCCGAGAGGTGGGCGAGGATTTCGTGCCCGTTCTCTAGCTCCACTCTAAAGGTCGCGTTGGGCAGGAGTTCCTTAACCTCTCCGTCAACCTCTATGAACCCCTTGCGGTTTACGTTAAACCCCTGGGGCTCAATCTTGTTGTTTTGATCCATGAATGCTCAAGTAAAAACAAACTATTCAAGAGCCCGCGCTCTTAAAACACACCTGCGATTATGCTTACTTTTTGCTTGTGTGATAAGCTGTTATAGGTATGATTATACTAATAGAGTCTTGAAAAGGTGTCAAGGGGGGGTTGATGGGGGTCTGGGGATAGGTCTAAACTCCTGATTGACAGATTTTACGCCCGCGACCACTTCTGGTAGTCGTCGTGCCGTGCACGAAGTATGTTATCTTCATCATATTCTTTCGCCCGTATACTTAAACCGCGGCACCTTGATGCCGTCCACCTCAACTGTTTCAAAAAACATGCTCTTGGGCCGCACCCACAAGGCGTTCGGACCGAACTCGGGCGAATCGTACAAGGCGCGGTACACCACCAGCTCTTCCAGTGTTTCACTGTGATGGGCCGTACCAATGACTTCGTACTCCTTGCCTTTAAAATGCATGTATTTTCCGGGCTTTACATCGTGCATACATGTATAAGTATACCACGATTGTGGCAACACAAAAACGCCCTTTGGGGACGTTTTTGTTGGTTCGCGTCACAATTGACGTTGCCGTGGATTGATACACCTGCAAACAGTATATCACACCCAGAAAATTTGTCAACCTGCCCCCTGTGCACAATCGCTTCTATGGAATGTAAAACGCGCTGTGTGTGTAGTTCGCGAGAACCTTTTCGCTCGGGAAGTACAGCGGGCTCGGCAGCGCGTCCAGGCTAAACCACCGCCATTCGGTGATAGCGTCCGGTTCCATCACGGCCGGGTCACCGGAAAAATCATCCGAGAACAATCCGATGGTAATGAAGTGCGCGTCCTCAACCATGTCTTGGTTTACGCACATGACTTTGGATGCATTAAGCGTGATGCCGGTTTCTTCGCGCACCTCGCGGCTCGCGGCCTGCTCAAACGTTTCCCGGAACTCAAGCTTGCCGCCTGGCATGGTCCACGTGCCCGCGCCGCGAAGCTTGCTCTCTGCCTTTTCCGGATTTGGATGGCGTTTTCCCAGGAGAACCGTATTGTCTCTTACCATCATGACGCCGATGCCGACGCCGACTGGTGTTTTTGTCATACTATTTCCTTTCCCGCATGTCTAAATGATACATATCCCGCTGGGTGCGGTACACGAGCATGAACGCATACACGAATAAAAGCAGAACAAGATACGGCAATGCCTTCTCAAACCACGCAACGCCGAGGTAGATGATTGCCGCGTTCAGCATGATGATGAGGATGCGGAACTCGGTTGGCCCGATCCCGAACTGGCCGATGATGAACCCTTTGTATGCGGGGAACGAGAGGAACAGGCTCGCCGTAAGAATGGTAAAGGCGATGAAAAACGCGAACAGAATCAGCTGCGACGCAGGGTTCACCAGAAACGCATACCCGAGGAACACGGAAGACGCAAACACCAGATCCAAAAGATGGTCCATGTAAAATCCCCATCGCACCAGGCCGGAACTGCGATGCCGACCCACCGCACCGTCCAAAGAATCAGTCAACCAGTGCAGCGCCATCATGGCTGATGCGCCCCAGAGCCAGCGGATATCAAGCGCTGCCTGGTATGAGAAATAAATGACCGCAGCGCTCCATAAGAGCGCGAGTAATGTCAAATTAACGCCATTCAAGAACCGCGGCACGCGGGGAGTGAGGGCAGCCACGAGCCTGCGCTCCGCAGCGCTCAAGATTGAGGTGTTCACTTTTTTGTTTCCGTCAAACAGCTCTTGTGGCATAACTCTCACCCCCCTCTCGCTCCCCCCTTAGTAAAGGGGGGAGAACTAATGACCAACCTCCGGGCAACAGCGTCCACGTCCCCTGCTCCCATGACAATGACCACGTCCTCGGGTTTTATTTTCGCTTTGAGCATAGCCTCCGCTTCTCTAAGGTCTTTGGCGTAGGAAACGTGACCACCCCCTCGCCCCCTCCTTGAAAAGGAGGGGGAATTCTTGACGGCATCAACCAGATCCTTTGACGAAACATCCTGGTCGCCCTTATCCTCGCGGCCGGACACGTCGTAAATTTCGCTGATGATGACCTCGTCGGCGCGGCCGAAAGACGCGGCAAAATCGCGAAACAGTTTTTTGGTGCGGTTGTGGTGGTGGGGCTGGAACAGCACCAGCATGCGGTGGAACGGGTACCAATCCCGGGCCGCTTTGAGCGTGGCGCGGATTCCGTCCGGATGGTGCGCATAATCGGAAATGACCAGGGCCTTGCGAAACTCCCCCACCATCTCAAACCTGCGCCAGGTGCCCGTGAACTCCGTTAGGGCCTTGCATATTTTTTTCCGCGGAACGCCTGCCGAATCAGCCGCACAAGCGGCCGCGACCGCGTTCGCAATGGTGTGCTCCCCGGGCACGCGCATGTTTATATACCCCCAATCATCGCGGTCGTCCACGATGTTAAACGTCAAAAACCCGAGCCACGCGCTTGCTCCGGATGCCTGCGAGATGCCAGCAGCGCGCACCCCCGAGCTGCCCTTGACCCCGAACGCGCGGAGCATCTTTTTCTTGATCTTGAGCGCCCGGCTCGCCTCGTCATCGCGGTTTACAACCACCACCCCGTTCGCGGGCATGGCATCAATCCACTTTTGGAAGCGGGCAATGATGTCGGCCGCGTCTTTGTAAAAATCCAGGTGATCAGGCGCGATGTTGGTGATGACCGCGATCTGCGGCTTGTAGTGGAGCATCTTGGCCGCGTACTCGTCCGCCTCAATCACGAGCCAGTCGCTCTTGCCAATCCTGATGTTTGAGTCCCAGGCCAACACGCGCGTGCCCACCACCACGGTGGGGTCAAAGCCTGCCTCGCAAAGCATGAGGCCCACCATGGCAGTGGTGGTTGATTTGCCGTTGGTGCCGGAAATTGCGATGACTTTTTTGCCGCGCGAGTACTGCCCCCAGAATTCGGCTCCGGCCATTTCCGCAATGCCCCGCTTGCGGGCTTGCGTGCGCAGCGCGTCATGTTCAGGCACTGCTTCGGAATAAATCAACACATCAACATCATCCGGTAGTTGTGCAGCCGCATCCCCTATGACAACACGAACTCCCATGCGTTCCAACTCGTCCGTAATCTCGCTTTGCGCCGCATCAAAACCCGACACGCGCACGCGGCCCTTCAAAAACAATTTGGCAATGGCGGATATGCTGATGCCGCCAATGCCGACGAGGTGCGCGTGTTTAAACTGCTTCAGATCCATAGCATTTACAGCGATGAAATGATTTCAACCATGCGCTTCCGGGCGCCGTCCTTGATGAGGCCGGACATGGCCCGCCCGAGCTCTCGGCGCTTTTCGGGATCTCCG
>CAYIMZ010000022.1:0-6698 GCA_964364695.1 uncultured Gammaproteobacteria bacterium
AGAGAGGAACGCGATATGCTTCTCGTCTTCCCAGATGGTGTGGCTCGGGCTGCGGCCGGCCACGATGTCGCAGAAGATGCATTGGGTCATACGGTATTACCGTACTACTTTCTTCCGCAAAAATCAACATCAGCGACTATCATCGGCATATCGGGTGCGCAGTTAACCTGCGATTGTAAGAACAGGATAATCCGAAGTATGTGTTTCGGATCGGTCGTTTCCGAGAGAACTATTGTGCCAGCGTTGATTCTTATACACCAACCCGAAGCTGTGGCGGTCGTTGAATCTATGACTGACGAGAGGCAGCTGCCCGGGCGCAATGTCATGCCGATAGTATATGTCGTACGGCAGGGGGTTGGATATACTGTCAGTGTGCACATTAACTTGACCCAGCCGACAGATATGTCGTCTTTCATCAAGGACCTGCCCCAGGAGCAATATTCGAAAGCGCTCTCGATTTTGAATGAGGGCTATGTGAGCTTCATTGTGTCTACTCTCGGCTTATACACCACTCCTCAAAGTGCCAGATTTGTTCGGGAGTTTCTCGGGGAGTTTCAGGAGGCTGGCAAGTTTACCCTGACTGTTTGTTCTGATGAGAGCAGAGTGAATGAAGGATGGTCAGTGGAATTGACTCATGTTTTCGGGGAGCACCAGATGCCCAGATAGACCCCTGAATATTCATGTTGCTCCGGTACTCTATACCAGGAGGAACGATCATGGAACTGTTTTCCATCACCGACGTGCCTGACAAGGGTTATATCTGTTTTTGTAACAAAGCGTTGTTTCAGAATATGCGTTTCGGGTTGGTTGCCACCGGGGGATTTCTCCAGCCGACTTTGTTTGTAGAATGCCACCCTGCGGCTGTGCCGCTCGTTGGAGCACTGGTGAGCGAAACAACCAGACTCAATACTCCACCTCAAGTATACGTCATACAGCAAGGGAGCGATTATGAGGTAACAGTACTTTTCCTGATGAAAGGTTTAACGAATTTAACCTTTCTTGTTAACGCTCTGGAAGCGGAAGAGCGTTCTATGATTCGCAGGATACTGGGCGGACATACGTTTTCTATCATTTTGTCAGGTCTCAGCTATTGTACCACACCGGAGCACGTCGAGGTAGTGGAGGAGTTTCTTCTGAATTTCTATGCAAAACAGAAGTTCACCTTACGTATTCATCCGGGTATGGGTGATGGACATTCCGTAGATCTGACCGAGGTCTTTCGGACCGCTCCAGATGGTGAATTGTTCTAGTGTTCTCTAGGCTCTTCGGGGGTCGTTACGGTTTATGACTGTGGCGACCTTTTTTTGCGGCTAAAAAAAGAGAGCATCCCCGGTTTCCCGTGAGAGGCTCTCTGCACAAGCGTTCTCTCTTGTGTTCAGGAGAAGAAGACGAAGTAGTCATAGTGGACCACGATCTTCTCTCCGCCTGCGGTGCGCACGGACTCCTGTACGGACGACTGCCGCTCCACTATGTGTGTTGCCAACTCTTTGGCATCGTACTTGACAATACCTCTGCCGAGTTCGGTGCCATCATCATCCAGTATGGTGACGACATCGCCCTTTTCGAAGTTTCCGGACACACTCTCAACGCCGCGCAGCAGGATGGACGAGACGCGCCGGTTGCGGAGCAGGTCCGCCAGGTAGGTACTGACGACGATCTCGCCTTTACTGGCAGCGCCCGCTCCGATCCATGCTTTCCTCCGGGAAAGCCGTTTTCCCTGTGGAGGGAAGAACGTGCCGAGCGGTTCGTTTTCGAGCACAATCCTCGACACCACGTTCTTGTCGAATCCGTTGGCGACTCGCATGGGTATGCCGAGGGTGGTGATGAGGTCAGCCGTCGCGACTTTGCTCTGCATCCCTCCCTTGCCAACAGAACTCGTTGTAGAGCTGACGTTTGCCCGCAAGTCCTCAATGTCTTTGACTTCCTTGAGGAGCGTTGCTCCGGGGGCAGTGGGCGGCTTGTCGAAAATGCCTGGCACATCGGTGAGGATGATGAGGATTTCAGCGGAGATCATGGCCGCCATCATGCACGACAGCTGGTCGTTGTCGCTGAAATCAAGCTCCTCGGTTGAGAGTACGTCGTTCTCGTTCATGATCGGAATTGCGCCGAGGCGCAACAGGTTCTCGGTAACGGTCCGCATGCTTAGGTACCGCTCCCGGTTTGCGAAGTCCGCCCTGGTGACGAGTATCTGCGCCGGTAAGAGCTGGTGAGGAGCGAGTGCTTTCTGGTATGCGACAATCAGGTTAGGCTGGCCGATTGCCGCGAGCACCTGCTCCTGGACCAGACGTCCTTCTCCTTGGGGCGCGGCAATGTTGATCTGCTCTGTTTTGAGCAGTGCTCGTCCACTACTTACCGCGCCTGACGAAACGACCACGACATCGTACTGTGCCGAGCGGAGCCGTGCGATGTCCGCAGCGAGTTGGCTGATGAATTTCTCATTCAGCATCCGCCGCTCGTCAGCAATAAGCCGCGATCCTATCTTGATTACGATTCGTTTGTTGTCGTTCATATGGTGTTCTGTAGGGTGTCAGGTGTAGAAGTGGGGGTTGCGTTCCCGGAGCGCGACATCATGGAGCTCGGTACCGGTTTCGGTGTCGAAGTAGATCTCTTCACCCTTTGTGGTCGCGCACAGGATGGTGTTTCCCTCCACGGACGGATACACGTATTCGATGACGCGACGCTTGCCGTCGGGCGAAACCGTGGTGGTGCAGCGCCGGCCGTCGCGGAGCACTGCGGTGAACGAACGCCCGTCCTCGGCGATGGTAAGCTCAAAGGAGAGCTCCGTCCCGCCGTGGTCGATCACCATATCCCTGAACGATGGGAGAAATCCTTCGTCGGGCTCGGACGGTCGGGGGGCGGCTTTAGCGGGTTGCTTAGGCATTGTCTGCTCCTTGGCAGTACAGCGTTTTGGTTGCGCTACGGGTTTGTGCGGCGTGCCTTAAAACAACGGATTGTTAAATAGCGTACCACCTTTCTTTGAATTAACGGTGTGCGAATTCCCGGAATTCTGGTGTTTCACTGTAACATATCATAGAAAGTAATATTTGTCTAGCTCAAGTGCAAGGGTTGTTTTTACGTCCGAATTTGGCCGGTACCGGTAATAATCCATTTGTATGATGTAAGTTCAGTGAGACCAAGTGGTCCGCGGGCATGGAGTTTTTGGGTACTAATGCCTATTTCGCCTCCAAGGCCAAATTGCGACCCGTCTGTAAAGCGCGTTGAGGCATTTGCATAGACGCATGCGGCGTCAACTTCATTGAGAAACGTATCAATATGTTTCTTATTAGTGCTTACAATCGCTTCCGAATGCCGGGAGCCGTACCGTGAAATATGGTCAAGCGCCGTCTGCAGCGAAGGAACAATTTTCACCGCCATTGCCATACTCAAGAATTCTTTGCCAAAATGCTTATTTTGTGCGGGATGCGCAAAAAGATAGCCGCTCTTTTGTAGGTGGCGCATGCTTTCCCGGTCGGCATAGACTGTTACTTTGCTTTTTGCCAGCAAAGGAGCAAGCTGCTCCAAAACAGGTTTGGCTTTAGCGCGGTGGATCAAGAGCGTGTCCAGCGCATTGCAGACCGTGGGGCGCGATGTTTTTGCATTATGCGCGATGCACACTGCTTGTGCGACGTTTGCCGAGCCGTCAATATAGGTGTGGCAGACCCCGGCACCGGTTTCGATAACCGGAACTTCGGAATGTTTTCGGACGAAATCGATAAGGCGTGCCCCGCCTCGGGGGATAATGACGTCAACATATTCGGGTGATGCTATAATTTTTGCCATCCCCCGGCGGCCTTGGCGTACATACGAAACAGCTCCGGACGGCAGTCCGGCTTTTATTAGGCAGTGTTTCAGCAGGGAGACGAGCGCCAGGTTGCTTTTTTCGCTTTCACTTCCGCCTTTCAGGAGAATTGCGTTGCCGGATTTAATTGCCAGGCAGGCGCTATCAACCGTAACGTTCGGCCGTGATTCATAGATAACCGAAATAACACCCAACGGGACGCTTTGTTTTTTAAGGCGCAGGCCGTTAGCAAGGATTTTTTGCTCAAGAACGTTATACAGTGGGTCGGGTTGCGATGCGATAGCCCGCACGTCGCGGGCCATGCCGAGTATCCGCCGCGCATCCAAGAGCAGGCGGTCGGCAAGCGGGTGGCCCTCTCCGAGCGCGGCAATATCCTGTCGGTTCGCGCGCAGCACGCTGTTCTGATTTTTGCGGAGTGTGCCACTTACGAGTTTAAGGAAATGGTTACGCTTTTTGAGTGGTGATATGGCGAGCGTATGCGCCGCCGTTTGTGCCTGCTTGAGTGTTTTTTCCAGTATTTGGGACATACTATTGGGATAGCTCTTTGGCGCGGTCGTATGCCGCCCTGACACCCTTTGTAATGGCTTGGCCAAGCTTATTTTTTTGGAATGTCCTTAAGGCCGCCGCGGTGGTCCCGCCTTTGGAAGCGACCTGTTGCCTCAATTCCGCGGGCGTTGCTGTTCCTTGTTCGTATACCATCCATGCACCGCGTATGGTTTGCTCCACCATGGCCCGGGCCATGACTTCTGTAAATCCGATACTGCGCGCAGAATGAATCAGAAGCTCTATAATGTAGTACAGGTACGCGGGGCCGCTGCCGCTGACCGCAGTTGCTTTGTCGATATCGCGCTCTGTTTTAACGGTAACCGATGTCCCCATGGAATCAAGCACCGAACCAATAATTTTTTTTTCCGCAGCAGTCGCCGCAAAAGCGCTTTTCCATACCACAAATGCCTGTCCGATTTGAGCGGCAAGGTTCGGCATGGCGCGAACCACGCGCTGGGTGCGCAGTTGTTTCTTTAGTGTTGCAATTGAAACGCCGGCCATGATGGAGAGGAATATGGTCTTACCGGGCGCTTGCACAGACAGCTCGTCCGCTAAAGCAGTAAAGTCTTGGGGCTTTACTGCGAGGACAATGTAGTCTGATTGCGCCACCATTGCGCGGTTATTGTCGGATACATTAATGTGCAGCTGTTTTTTTCGCTGTTTAAGGGTGGCGCGGCTCTTATCACTCATAATCAATTGAGAACGCGAGAGCACCTTTTGGCGGATAATATTATTGGCAATGGCAGTACCCATGGTCCCAGCGCCAATAATGCCCAGTGTAATTTTTTTAGTGTGAGGCATAGTACCCTCACGTTAGCATAAAAATTACTCAAAGAAAAGCCGTTTTGATACGCACGGAATTGAGCAGTATTGAAGAAAGGGAGGAAAGATGGCGCCTTCCTCCCCCTGCCCAGCTGCGGGCGTTTACGGCGACGGCGCTACGTCTAGTAATCGCCGTCCCATCCGAAAGTACTGCCTGGACTCGGGTTCCAGTCGCTGGTCCAGCCGCTCGTGTCGAGGTCGGACCAACCGTTCCACTTGCTGCTGGGAAGGGCCATGAGGACAAAGAGGACAAACTTCGTCGCATGGCCCGAGCGCGGCTGAGGCTCCCCCTTGTCCCCCTGCGGAAGCTCGGCCGCATTCCCCGGACTACTGCTCGTTGCAGCCACTATTCTCACCCCCTTCCTCGCTCAAGGCGAATTAAAGTGTGGTATATCAGTGGGTGCACAAAGCAACAGCCAAATGATTGTATTTATTCTAATAAAATAGGTACGTTGTGTCAATTTTGAGATATTGACGCATTGCGCACCTTTGACACAGTAGGAGTGCAGGTGGTACACTTGTTAATCGAAAGTAATGGAATATTCTTTGACAATTGTATAGGACATGTGTCCTAATAGTTGCCAATGCCCTTAAACAAGGAGGTGGGCATGGACGGCAAAGTAGTAGCGAACGGAGAAGTCGACCCTGCGCCGCCTGGCGGTGCAATCTATGTGTTCTTTACGGGGATGTTGCTTGGCCTGGTGCCGATTTTCGGCGCCTCATTAAGAGGGCAGGGCTGGATCAGCGAGACTATCATCCTGGCGCGCCTGCTCTTTGTGGTGGTAGGAAGCGTGTTCGGGATCCTGTGCGTGCGTTTGATGCGTCCGGATAACTGCCATTTGCGTTTGCGGATGAATCATGTCTGGCACTTTCTTGGGTACGGCGTAGTGAGTATCGCGCTGGTTAACTTCTTCTATCTTAAGAGCCTTGAGTTTGCCCCGGCAAGCATTGCCGTCTTTTCAGTCTTTGCCGTGGCTCCGACCATGACGCTTGTGGTGACGTGGCTTAGGAAGAAGTCTCAACCGACCAGAAAGGAGTTCGGGCTGATCCTCGTGATCATCCTGGGGTGTGTGCTGGTCAACTACGCCAGCGATTGGTCGAATAGCTACTGGAAAGGCGTCGGATTCGCGGTTCTGGCCGGAACCTGTTACGGGCTTTACAGTATCTTTGGACAGGGGATATCCGCGCAGTATCATGCGCTGCCGCTGCTGTTCTGGCAGTTTGTTTTTGCCGGAATAGCGACTGTGGCCTTTTTCTGTGTGGTTCCCCCCTACCACGAGGTGTTTGTCCAGTTGTCGCAGTTCGCCGCAGTGCCGTCGCTGCCGATGTGGCAGTCAGCCATCGGTCTCGGCATTGTGGCCACGTTTTTCCCGTACCTGTTTTACGGCCATGGCTTGAGGCTTGGTCTCAATCCGGCCATTGCTTCGGCGCTGACTTTGCTTGAGCCGGTTTCAACATCGGTTCTGGCATGGATGTTCCTTCACCAGAGCCTGAGTCCGCTTCAAATCGCGGGTTGCGCTCTTGTGATAGG
>CAYIMZ010000022.1:6798-8946 GCA_964364695.1 uncultured Gammaproteobacteria bacterium
ACCCGGATCGTCCGCCAGGAAATGGACCGCGCGGGCGCGGTCGAGATCACCATGCCGATTCTGCAGCCGCGCAGCTTGTGGGAGCAGACCGGACGCTGGGACGACTATCTCGCGAGCAAGACCATGCTGCATCTGCGGGATCGGCAGGGAGGCGAACTCGGACTCGGACCCACGGCCGAAGAAGTGGTGACCTACGTCGCGACCCAGATGATCAGGTCCTACCGCGACCTGCCGACGACGCTGTACCAGATCGGCCCGAAGTTCCGCGATGAGCTGCGGTTGCGTGGCGGTTTGATCCGGGGTCGCGAGTTCATCATGAAAGACGCATACAGCTTCGACGTGGACCAGCCCGGCCTTGAGGAGAGTTACGAGGCGCAGCGTCAGGCCTACGAACGCGCCTTTACCCGCTGCGGATTGCCGTTTATCCAGGTCGAAGCGGATTCCGGGGCCATCGGCGGCTCGTCTTCGCATGAGTTCATGGTGGTTGCTCCGGCCGGCGAAGACAAAGTCATCACCTGCACCAGGTGCGACTACAAGGCTAACGTGGAACGGGCTGTTTCGGTTTTGGCGGTTCCCAATCAGGATGCCGCCGAGAAGCCGATGCACCTTGAGTCCACGCCCAACACCCGGACCGTTGACGAGCTGGTTACGCTCTTCAGCCTGCCGGCAAGCCGGATGGTGAAGACCATCCTCTACGACGTTGCGTACAAGGACGGCCGGCGCGAAGTGGTTGCGGTGCTGATGCGCGGCGACTGCGATATCAACGAGGTCAAGCTCGCGAACCATCTCGGTGGTGTGGCGAGCCTGGAAACGGCCTCACCCGAGGTGGTGGTGGAGACAACCAACGCGGATGTTGGCTTTGCCGGTCCCGTGGGCCTCAAGGCGCGCATTGTGGCCGATGAGTCGGTTCGGCCGCTCAGGAACTTCCTGTGTGGCGGCAACCGGACCGACTACCACATTCTGGATGTCAACTGGGGCCGCGATTTTTCGGAACCGGTTTTCGTTGACGTGCGGAGCGTGGCGCCGGACGAGGCGTGCGTGCACTGTGGAGCTTTTCTGCAGGTTACCCGCGGTATCGAGGTGGGACACCTGTTCAAGCTCGGGACCAAGTACTCTCACAAGCCGGACGAGGAGAATCCCCATGGGCTTTCGGCCGTGTACCTGGACGAAGCCGGTGTGTCACACGACATCCTCATGGGGTGCTATGGCATCGGAGTCACCCGTATTGCCGCGGCAGCCATTGAGATCTCCCACGATGACAAGGGCATCATCTGGCCGTTTTCCATCGCCCCATACGAAGTGGTCATCGTGACTGCGGGCAGTGATCCTGAAGCGGAGAAGCCTGCGGCCGAAGCGCTGTACGAAGACCTGGTCCGTTCTGGTGTTGATGTAGCCTATGATGATCGGGACGAGCGCATCGGCATCAAACTGAACGATGCGGACCTCATTGGGTTCCCGTACAAGCTCATCGTTGGCCGGGGACTTAAGGAAGGGGTCGTCGACTTCAAGAGTAGGAGCACCGGCGAGACGGTCTCGTTGGCGGTAGGTGAGGCTCCTGAGCGGATCCGCAGTACGGTTGAGGAATCCAGGGGGCTTTACAAGTAGGCGATGATGCAGTAGGATACATCAAATAGTTAACAGTAACGGTCGGGGCGTAGCGCAGTCCGGTAGCGCGCCTGCTTGGGGTGCAGGAGGTCACGGGTTCGAATCCCGTCGCTCCGACCAATTATCGTTCGTTCTGTCAGTGTTGTAACTGGTAGGTAGTCGGGGTGTGGCGCAGTCCGGTCAGCGCGCCTGCTTCGGGAGCAGGAGGTCGCGGGTTCGAATCCCGCCACTCCGACCATGTACAAGGTCGCGTACTTCATCACGAGAATCGTGATAACGAGGTGCGCGACTTTTTTAATACTGTCTTTAATGAATAAAAAAGACCCCGCACATTTCTGCGCGGGGACCAGGTCGGCACTACGTTCCCGGCCCGTTAGCGCCAAGGCCCGTTCAGAATCTTGAGCGGGCTTTTTTACGCGCCTTTTTTCGTTGCGCAAGCCTGTATTTTATGATATACTACAAGCATATGGCAACCCTAAAAAGGAGAACCAAACAGCCGAAACGAGCCATCAGATTCCGGCCCGAGCTGTTCTGGGACGTGGA
>CAYIMZ010000023.1:0-3801 GCA_964364695.1 uncultured Gammaproteobacteria bacterium
AAGCCGATACCTCCAGGGTAACGGTTCCCAAACAAAACACCCGCCTCATCGGCGGGTGTTTTGTTATGGAGGCCACGACCGGAATTGAACCGGTGTAAAGGGTTTTGCAGACCCTTGCCTAACCACTCGGCCACGTGGCCGCGTATATACCGTACGCTATTCTTCAAAAAAAATCCAGCCCAAAGGCGGATCACAAGAGCGTACACGTTTTGTGTTCATCATTTCATGCCCGGAAACGCGGGCTCGTAGTGTTCCAGCACGTAATCGCGCGGCACCCGCGCGGTGAGCTCTTCCATGCGCACGTACTGGATGCCGAACTGTTTTGCTTCCTCGCGCGTGTGCATCCAAATGTCAACCCGGTACGGGTAGCGCACGTTCATCCGGTCTTCAACAATAAAAATCTTGTCCCCGTACATATCCGGGAACCGCACCATGCTGCCCTTGGGCAAAAAGTTCAAGGCAACCACGCCGTCGCGCACCGGCGTAATCCACGCAGTGGTGAACGGCGTTGCGTCAGTCTGCCGCGGCTCGGATGAGTACGCGGTTGCGGTCAGCCAGTGCTCGGCAACAACCGTGGGCTCTTCTTCTATGGGCAATCCCCGGTACTCGCCCGCATCAAGCGCGTACGGCGCGTTGAGCCGCTCATCGCGCGAGAGCACCATCACTTCCGAATCAACTGAAGGCTGGGCTCCGAACACGCCGTATTCATACGGTTTTTGCTCGCCGTTCGCGAGCGCTGCATAGTTTTCGTACGCAGCCAGGGAAACCGGGGGAAGCCCAAGCTCAAATATAATGGAAAAAACAGCGACGCCAAGGAGCTGTTTGAGCCATCTGCGCTGTTTCCGTGTGAGTATCATATTGCGCTTAGAGCCAAAACATAGGCTGTAAACGCAAAAAGACACCGAATGCATTTCGGTGCCTGCCTGGGAAACTTAACTAATAGTAGTATAGCACAACCGGCCAAAAAAAGCAAGGGGGCATTCACCCCTTAAAAGAACCCCTATCCGAACAATTGGGATGGCGAATCAAGGGACACGCCCAAGTGCTCGTGCGCCCTGTCGGTGGTCATCCTCCCCCGCGGCGTGCGCTCCAGGAATCCGAGCTGCATGAGGAACGGCTCATAGATGTCCTCAATGGTCGCCTCTTCCTCGCTCGTTGCGGCAGCAAGCGTTCCAAGCCCTACGGGGCCGCCGCCGAACTTCTCAATAATCGTGGAAAGAATTTTGCGGTCAACCATATCAAGCCCCAGGGCATCAACCTCAAGCAGATCCAACGCGTCGTACGCGATGGGTTCGGTGACAATGCCGTCCGCTTTCACGTCCGCGTAGTCCCGCACGCGCTTTAAGAGCCGGTTCGCGATGCGCGGGGTGCGGCGCGAGCGTTGAGCAATAATTGTGTTCGCCCGGTTCTCAACGCTGATGCCGAGAATGCTCGCGCTCCGGCTGATGATCTGGCTCACCTCATCCTCCTCGTAAAAGCTCAAAGGGTAGGTTGCCCCGAACCGGTCGCGCAAAGGGCTGGAGAGCATGCTGATGCGCGTGGTCGCGCCGATGAGCGTGAAGCGCGGAAGGTCAAGCTTTAAGACGCGCGCCGAAGGGCCCTTGCCCACAATGAGGTCAAGCGAGTAATCTTCCATGGCAGGGTACAGCACCTCTTCCACGGTTTTGTGCAAGCGGTGGATTTCATCTATGAAGAGGATGTCCCCTTCCTGCAGGTTGGTAAGGATGGCGGCCACGTCCCCTGCGCGCTCCATGGCAGGCCCGCTCGTGACGCGGATGGAAACGCCCATCTCGTTCGCGATGACCCCGGCGAGCGTGGTCTTGCCCAAGCCAGGAGGCCCGTAGAGCAACACGTGCTCAATGGGCTCCTTGCGTTTTTTTGCGGCTGCCATGAAAATCTCCAAGTTCTGCTTGACGCGGGTCTGGCCAATGTACTCCGAAAGCCGCTTTGGGCGCAGCGTCACGTCCAAAACGGCATCCTCCTCGCTTCTGACCTGGGATGATATGATGCGTTCCTCGTCCATAGTACCCTAGCTTACCACGGATTTGACAAAAATAAAATCAGCGCTAAACTGTAATACAGTGTATTACTATATATTAGAAAGGAGATGTATGAGACAAATAGTCAATCTCTCCCTACCCCCTGAATTGTCTTCAGTAGTAGAAAAAGAGGTTAAAACAGGAAAATACTCAAGCACGAGCGAATTCTTTAGAGAATTGCTGCGCGCATGGATGGAGGAGAGGTTGCTCCTGGAACTGGACGAGAGCCGCAGGGAAATCGCTTCCGGCCGCGGCAAAGTCCTCCGCTCCCTCAAAGACCTCCGGTAACACTGGTATGCAGATTATCTACACGTCTAAATTCAGGCGTGAGTACAAAAAGCTTCCCAGCAAAATCAAAGCCATTGCGGAGGAACACGAACCCATCTTTAGAGAAAATCCGTTCCATCCGTCTCTTGATACGCACAAGCTGCACGGGCGCTTAAAAGAATTCTGGTCATTCTCCATTGGGTATAAGTACCGGATCATATTTGAATTCGCAGACAAACAGACCGTTCACTTCCACACAACAGGAGACCACGACATTTACCAATAGCCATGAAAATCGGCGTAGGCACTAAAAATCCGGCCAAGCTGGAAAATCCTGAACTATACTAAAAGAGCCCGGTGACATCGGGCTCTTTTAAAAATCAATTTACCGTCTGCGCCGGGAACGCGTGCGCGGTTTTGGCGCACGCCGTGTTGATGCTGTTTTCGTAACCCGCGATATGCGGATCAAGCCGGAGCATGGCACAATTTCAATTCCCTTCTTTTCCAGATTGTCCAGGAAGAGGTTCAAACCGAGCGAGTCAGATGACATGTGCCCGGCAACGATGACGTTAATGTGGTGCTTGGCAGCCTCGTCTTTCCACTCCTCGCGCTGGTGCATGGAGATGATGGTGCCCACGCCTGCGTGCGCCAGGCGCTCGTAGATTTCCTTGGCCCCGTCCGTGCCGCCCGTGACTTCGGTGACCGCGATCCTGCCCGCAAAGCTCTCCGGCGAGCCCGTAAAAATCTTGGGGCCTGCTTTCTGCTTCGCGGCTTCCTGGTACTCGGGAATGGTCTTCAAGAACGCCATCACGTCGCTCACGTATGCGAGCTCTTTCTCGCGTTTCCTAATCTCATGGTACAAGTACGATGCCACGTGGTTATCCGTGGGCGTGTGCATGCACATGATGGGAATGTCCAAAAGCTTTGCCGCGTCAACTGACTGGCCGTGGTTTGCCGGGGAAACGCTGCGCTCAACCTGGGAGATGCGCGCCCGCGTGAGCTTGTCCGCAATGTTGATGGGCACCCCGTAGTGCGCCAAGAGCTCAATCTGCAAATCCATGACCTCGTGCAAGCCGGCCAAGCCGCCCGAGAGCGGGTGGTGGCCGATGATGAGGTCAATGGGGTGCTCTGGATCGCGGCGGTTGAGCTCGTTCGCGAGCATGACCTCGCCCGTATCAATGTCAACGCCCACCAAGACCTTTTTGACGCGGGTGGCCGGCTCGCCGTGGAGCACGCGCGTGTCAGAATAGGGGTTTGAGAGGCTCTCCTGGTCAAACGCCTGTTTACTCTCGTCTGAAAGCTTTTCAAACTTTGCTTTGGCGCGCTTCAAGATTTCGCGCACGCGGGATGGGCCGCGCAGGTCCTTGGCAATGCCCTCGCGGATGGCGAGGCCGTAGATTTGGCTGATGGTCATCATAGTGAGTTTTGGGTTAGTAGCTCATAGTAACACCCGCCTTGACAAGCGTCAAGGCCTGTGCTAGAATGCTTTCTTGTC
>CAYIMZ010000023.1:3901-8234 GCA_964364695.1 uncultured Gammaproteobacteria bacterium
AAAAACCGCCCAATACTGCAGTCACGACAAGCATGGGGATACTATTCATAAGGAATAGCGGCTCGCGCTGCCATTCTCTTAGAAATTATCTTCTTGACTGCAGTATTGGGCGGTTTTTCGTTGCTACAGAACGGTTCCAGCCGAAATATCAGCATCTTCCAATTCCAGCCCCTTTTCATCCAGCTCCTCGGAGAGCGTTTCCACGCCGATCAGGCACACCTCCTGCCAGGGCCGGTACTGGCTGGTGAACGTGGTTTCATCAACAGTGCCATCCGCATACGTGATGGCATAGTCAAACGCGGCTTTCATGCCCGCGTGCGGCGTTTCGGTGCATTTGGTTTTGCCAACCGGCAGATCCAAGGTTTCAATGTACTTGGTGGGCGGAGGGGAAACGCGGTCCCAGATGCGCGTGTCAGATTGCGTTGCCGTGCGGCCGTCCTTGGTGCCCCAGTACTCAAAAAAGAGCTCGTCCCCTTCTATGCGCGTCGCGATGAGCACATAATTCGCGGTGTCGTTTTTAAAACGATAGTCAGGCGAGGGATCGTAAATGGTTGCGTCCGTGCCGGGCAAGCCTTTATCGTCAAAGTAGTACGACACTGTGTACGAGTGGTTCCGGCGCGCGGTCACGGGCAAGCCCGCGGCCAGGGTTCCGCGGAACGTGGTGGTGCCGATTTGGCAGAGGCCCCCGCCGTACTCGGGCACGGTCTGGTTGCCTTTAATAACGAGCTCGGGCAAATACCCCGATGCGGCGTTGACCTCGCCAATGGTTTTAAGCAGGCTGAATTCCTCGCCCGGGGGAACCAGGCTGCCGTTCACCGCGGCGGCCCCGACCTTGATGTTGTGCCTGCGGTTCGGCGGGGATCCGGCAAAGCTTGACGTGCCAACGCCCAACAACTCGGTGATGCCCAAGTCATTCACGTCCGCAATTTCCTGCGTGGGCTCGCTGATGACGACAACCGGCTCAACAGCCTGGCTTCGGTTAAAGAGCAAAGCGCGCTCCCAGGTCGTAAATGTGTTGTCTCGGTCAACCTTTTGGCCGCTTGCGGGCGCTTTGAATTCAACCACTTTCTCGCCCTGTATCGCAAACTTGGGCTCCTGGGCTTCCCGGTCAATCTCCTGTGCAATGGGTGCAACGAGCTCCAAAAAGAGGCCGCGGTTAAACCCGAGTTCAGGAATACCCTCCCCATTCATCCTCATCTCAATGAGGCTGTTGAGCGTGCTCGCGGGCCAGAACCAGGATGCGCCCTGGTACTGGATGGATACGCCCGAACTGAACAGAGCTTCCTGCGCCTGCGAAAGCAGCGGCTCGGACGCAGCTTTGGTGAGGAGCGGAATGTCGCGCTTGAGCTTAAGAGGAATCGGGGAGAACGCGAGCGACTCAAGCTGCGAGCGCGCTGCCGCAAGCGCGTTGTCGTAGTCAAACACAATGCCCTCGCGCTCCGGCGCGATCCGAGCAACGGAGTTCTCAATCACGAGCTGCGCCTCGCGCCGGGGCTCTTCCAGGGACGCGAGGTTCTTAGCCAAAAGCTCTCTGATGCCGTCTTCCTTCCAGGCATAGCGCGGCAGCATGGTCGCGCGGACAACGAGCCCGCGGGCGCGCTCCCGCCACTGCCGCACCGCGTCCCCCTCCCTGCCATACGCAAACGCGAGAGCCGCGGTCTCCTCAACGCCGTAGTCAATCAGGGTGTACGAGAGGTCCGGGTCCTCGGTGGTCGCGACAACCGTAGGCACGTTCACCTTGCGGTCGCGGAACACAAACGTAAGCCCGCTCTGGTCTAGCGTATCGCTGGATGCGGCAATGCGCTGCCTTACCTCCTCTTGGGTGAGGCCGCCCACCGGGTACGAACCCACAAACACCCCGGGGTACGCCCGGTCGCGGTACGCTTCCGCATACCCGGCTCCCGTGGCCCCTACGACCACGACAACTGCGATGCCAACGGCTAAAAGCCGCTCCCACCAGTTATGCCACAAATGTTTTTTGATTGAGTCCCACATGCGCGCCCGAAAAGAGCACCACTGATATTACGAAGCGTGCAGCAGCTGGTTCAAGAGCTCCCGGGCTTGGGCCGCGGGCGCGATCTCCCCGGCCGGCAGGAGCACGAACATGCAGTCGCCGCCCCCCTCAAGCGCCTTGGGAACCGCAGATGAGTCCAAAGCCACTGACGCGCCGGAAGAAAAAGCCAGGTAATACGCTCCGTTCTGGTGCACGACCTTTGCCTGCATACCCTACTCCTCCTTCACGCGCACGGAAATGCTCTTGGCCTTGCGGGCGCGCGGCAAGCGCACAACGAGCACCCCATTCTTGAGGCTCGCGGATACCTGGTCTGCCTCAACCTCAACCGGCAGGATGATGGAGCGCGAAAATCCGCCCCAGTAGCACTCCTGGTAGTAGTGGTCTGAAACCGAGTCCTCCTTCTCCTGGCTCCGCTGCCCACGGATGGTGAGCATGTCATTGTTGATGGCAATGTCTATGTCCTCGGGCTTGACCCCGGCTATGGTTGAAACCACCACCACCTCACTGTCGGTGCCGTACACGTCAACCGAGAGCTGGCCCTCGTAGTTCTCGTCAAGCCAGTCCTTTTCCTTGCCCGTTTCGCGTTCCGCTTTTTTTGCGCCAGAACCCCTGCCCTCTCCACCTTCCTCGTGCACGGCGCTCACCTCCTCTCCCTCCTCATCTTTGATGCCAATCAGCTTGTTGAGAAAATGGACCATAGCGTTTGCGGTTAATGCGTAGCACTTTCAGTATACTAAAAAAATCAAGCTGCAACAAGGCGCGCAGTTGACCGAAAACGCAAAACTTTGTATACTCGCTTATGTTTAGCGGGCCGCTATCGTCTAATGGTTAGGACGCCAGGTTTTCATCCTGGTAATCGGGGTTCGATTCCCCGTAGCGGTACCAAACTTTTGCTGTCAAGATGGTTTTTACACAGGTGTGGATGGCGCGCGATTGACGCTCTGCAATCTGCTGGTATACTGATAGGGCTTTACCATTAAGCACGCCTTTTAAAGCCGGGGTAACCGCGCTTAAGAGGCGGCACAGGAGATAATCGTTATGATTATTTTCCAAGATGATGAAGAGGGTACAGAAGAGGGCGTGGAAGAGGGCGCTGACAAAGAAGGCGAGGGCGAGGGCGGTGATGATTAAGACGACCTAACAGACAAGAGCCCCGGCGCATGCCGGGGCTCTTGTTATGGTATAGTACCAGTATGGTAAAGCCATTCACCCCGAACGACTCCTGGGCCCGGAAAGCGAAAGAGGAAGGGTACCTGGCGCGGAGCGCGTACAAGCTTGCGGCAATCGCCGAAAAGTACGGCCTCATTAAACCAGGAGACTGCGTGCTTGATCTTGGCGCGGCGCCAGGAAGCTGGCTGCAGGTGGCAAGCGAGCTTACGGGGACGTCCGGCCGCGTGGTTGGTGTTGACGTGTCTCCCATCGCATTCCGCGCAAAAAACGTGGTTGCCTTAGAACAGGACATGCTCGCTCCCGGCATTGATGGCGCGCTGGCCCCGCATGGGCTGTTTGACGTGGTGCTCTCGGACGCAGCGCCCAAAACGAGCGGCATCAAAGACCGGGACCAGACCCTCTCCGAAGAGCTTGTTGATCGTGCGCTTGAAATCTCCGAACGCAACCTTAAACCAGGAGGCAATCTGGTTGCCAAACTCTTCCAGAGTTCTGAAACTCAAAATTTGACGAAACGCGCGGAGCAGCTGTTCAAACGCGCGCACCTCTACAAGCCCAAGGCCTCGCGCGAGCGCAGCTTTGAAACCTACCTCATCTGTCTTGGAAAACTGTCATGATGATACTCGGCATTGAAACGTCGTGCGATGATACGGGAGCAGCGCTTGTGGAAGCGAAACACGGCGCGTTTCGCGTGCGCTCCAACGTGATCATTTCGCAGGCCAAGCTGCACAACAAGTACGGCGGCGTGGTGCCGGAGCTGGCCGCACGCAACCACCTCAAAAACATCATTCCAGCGATTGACCAAGCCCTGGCCTCCCGTTTCTCCCCCTTGCCAAGGGGGAGACTAAGAGGGGGTCTTGACGCAATCGCCGTGACAGCCGGCCCGGGACTCGTAACCAGCCTGCACGTAGGCGTTGAAACCGCGAAAACGCTCTCACTTGCCTGGGGCGTGCCGCTCGTTGGGGCCAACCACATGGAGGGCCACATCTATTCCGTCCTTTTGACTCCCCCTCCTTTATCAAGGAGGGGGTCAGGGGGTGGTGCGCTGACATTCCCCGCAGTTTGCCTGATTGTATCCGGCGGGCACACAGAACTCATTCTGATGACAAACCACGGCCAGTACAAGCTCCTCGGAAAAACCAGGGATGATGC
>CAYIMZ010000024.1:0-7671 GCA_964364695.1 uncultured Gammaproteobacteria bacterium
TAACCGGCTCAAAGCACCTCATAGAAACCGAGGACGGTTTTCGTCTTTTATTGGATTGCGGGTTCCACCAGGGGCATCGCAAGGAAGCGGAACGCCTGAACCGCAATTTCCCGATAGATGCCAAATCCATTGATGCCGTCATTTTGTCCCACGCGCATTTGGACCACTGCGGCTTGCTGCCGCTTTTGGTGAAACAGGGGTACACGGGCCCCATCTACGCGACCCCGGCGACCATAGACGTTTGCGAAGCCATGCTTGCAGATGCTGCGCACATCCAGGAATCTGACGCCGAGTATCTGAACCGCCACCTTGCCCGCAACCAGCAGCCGCTTGAGCCGCTGTACGGCCGGGATGATGTCGCCGCAACCATGCGGCAGTTCAAAGCGGCCGAGTACAGCCATCTGGGAGGGGGCTGGATTGCCCTGTCGCAAACAGTCAGGTTCAAGATGTACGACGCGGGCCACATCCTGGGTTCTGCGGTTGCGGTCGTGGAAATCACCGAGAAGAGTGAAAAGCGCGTGCTCGCGTTTACCGGGGACTTGGGCCGCAACGGCGCGCCCATTTTGCGCGACCCTGATCCTATCAGCGAGAACGTAGACATTTTATTATCAGAAGCGACGTACGGGGACCGCTTGCACGAGCCAGCAGCCGCCACCGAAAAAATCGTGCGTGAGCTCATTGAGCGCGCCATCAGGCACGGCTCAAAAATCATTGTGCCCGCGTTCGCCCTGGGCCGCACCCAGGAGCTCATCTACCTCCTGCACAAGCTGTTCCACAACCAGGGGTTCCCCAAAATTCCCGTGTATCTGGACTCGCCGCTCGCGGCGCGGGTGACCGAGATATTCAAAAAGCACCGCAACGCGTTTGACCGGCAGACGTGGAAAGATTTTGACGCGGAGCGCGACTTGCCGCTCATGTTTGAAGGCTTGATATGCACGGTCACGACTGAAGAATCAAAACATCTGAACGATATGCAAGGGCCGTTGATGGTCATTTCTGCTTCCGGCATGATGGAGGCGGGCCGCGTGCTCCATCACCTCAAAAACGGGATTGAGAATCCGGACAATGCCATCCTCATCACCGGCTACCAGGCCGAGAACACCCTGGGCCGCCGTATCGCGGACGGCGTATCGCCGGTGCGGATTTTCAACCAGACGTATGACGTCAAAGCCCGCGTTGAGGTGGCGCACGCTTTGAGCGCGCACGCGGACCAGGCTGAACTCCTCGCGTACATCTCGTCGTGCAAGGGTTTGTCAAAGCTCTTCCTGGTGCACGGGGAAGCAGGCGCCATGGCAACGTTCACCAGCCTCGTGAACGCAAAACTGCCGTCGCTTGAAGTCGCCTCGCCCAAGCGCGGGGAATCGGTTGAATTGTAGGTGGGGCTGTGATATAGTGCCGCCTTATGATCATCGCTCACCGGGGGTACGCGCAAGAGCATCCGCAGAACAGTTTTGCCGCGTTTGACGCGGCGTTTCGGGCTGGGGCGGATGCCATTGAAACCGACGTGAGGGTTGCCCGCGACGGCAGGATTGTGGTCTCGCACGACCCTGTTAAAACCTCGCAAGGACTTCCAAGCCTGGATGAGCTGTTTGAGTACATTGCGCAAAAAGACGCATCATTTTTCCTGGAACTCAAGGATGCGTCGCCCGAGCTTTTGGGCAGCGCGGCAAAGCGCATCAGCAGCCTGGACGCGTGGGAGCGCGTGCACGTGATCGGATTTGCCAACAACCTAAAAACCGCCCTCGCGAGCCAAAAACATTTTCCGCGCCTCAAAGTTGACCAGATTTTAAAGCTTCCTTCTTGGGCCTACGTCAAGCGCGCTGCCCAAAGCCATGCCGTGTACATCGGGTGGCTTGATGAAGTGCGCTATAGCGAGCGCTTGTTCAAAAGCTTGGTTTCTCCGGAGCGCCTCAAAAACCTCAAAGCGCGGTTTGAAGAGCAGGGGTTCAAAGTCTACGGCGGGGTCGCTAACCGCGAGGACGGGATCCGGTACTTCCAGGAAGCCGGAATCAGTGATATATTTACGGATGAAGTAGTAACCGCAGTATCATGCCTCAAGCTTCCGCCACAATTCTAGGCGCGGGCGCCATGGGAACGGCGCTCGCCACCGTGCTCTGCGAGAACCGCTACAAGGTCACTGTGTGGGACATTGAGCGCGACGTGGTGGACGGCATCAACCGTTTCCACAAGAATCCGCGCTCCCTCTCCGAGGTCGAACTCGCGGCCGCCATTAAGGCGGACCATGACCTTTCCCGCGCGGTCGCAAGCCGCGACGTGGTGGTGTTCGCGGTGGCGAGCGGCGCGGTGCGCGAGGTGGCGGCCAAAGCATCCGGAGCGCTCGCGCGCAACTGTGTGGCGGTGTGCGTTTCCAAAGGGCTTGAGCCCAAGAGTTTCAAAACCATGCCCAGCGTGCTTCTGGAAGAGCTCGGGGGCGCTTTCCGGTACCAGATTACTCTCTTGTCCGGCCCCACGTTCGCTTCCGAGCTCGCATACAGGCGCCCCACTGCCGCGGTGCTCGCCTCGGAGCGCGCGAATGAGTACTCAAAGCGCGCCATGGGAGCGTTCTCAAACGCCTGGTTCAACGTGAGCGAAACGCGGGACATGGTTGGAGTCGCGCTTGCCGGGACCGCCAAGAACGCGCTCGCCATCGCAAGCGGCATCATGCTCGGGCTTGGGCACGGGTACAACACGTACGCGTGGGCGCTCACCCAAGGCTTCCGCGAGATGTCGCGGCTCATCTGGAAGCTCGGCGGAAGCGAGGAAACCGTGTACGGCTTGGCTGGCTTCGGGGACGCCATTGCCACGTGCCTGTCCCGTGAGAGCAGGAACCGCGCGTTCGGGGAGCTCCTCGGGAAAGGCAAAACCGTGACCGCGGCCTTGCAGAAAGTGGGGGAAACGGTTGAGGGCATTGCCGCCATTGAAAGCTTGCACCAGATTGCGGCCAAGGAGCGGCTCAAGCTGCCCCTGCTCGCGGCCTTGCACGACATTGTTGGGGAGCGCAAAAAAGCGGACAAGGTGTTCCGCGAGCTGCTTGAGAGTTTATAGCGCGCATGAGAGCAATTCTCCAGCGCGTCGCTTCGTCGCGCGTTTCAATCAACGGCAGCGCCATCGCAGAAATCAAGCGCGGCCTCAACATCTTGCTTGGCATAGGCCGGGAAGATGATGAATCAATCATCCTTAAGTTTGCGGAGAAGATAGTGAATCTCCGCATCTTTGCCGATGACGAGGGGAAGATGAACAAGTCTTTGCTAGATGTCAAAGGCGAAGTCTTGCTCGTCTCCCAGTTCACGCTCTATGGCGACTGCAAAAAAGGCCGCCGCCCGAGCTTTATCAAAGCCGCGGAGCCGGAAAAAGGAGAAGCGCTGTATCAAAAAACGATTGACGCTATTCGGTCATACGGCATTACAGTCAAAACCGGCGAGTTTGGCGCGTACATGGATGTGGACATCGCGAACGACGGGCCAACCACCATAATCTTGGACAGCGACGAGCTCTAGTGGTATAATAGACGCATGGAAAAGATCCACTTCATCAGAGAAGCAAAGCACTCAACGCACGCCATTGCGTGGCAGTTTGTCGGGCAGGGCGTGCTGCTGATTCTCCTGGGAATCCTGGTGGTGATGTATCCCCAGCTTTTGATTCTCTTCTTCGGCATCGCGTTCATCCTCATCGGTTTGGGGTCGCTCGCTGCCGCGTACAAGGTCCGGAAGTTTGCCAAGCGGTTTGACGTATTTTTTGACCTGTTCGGCTAGCCTGCCGGCCGAAGAGGCTGGCTTGATTTGGGTGAGAGGTGTGGTATAATGACATCCCTTTGTGATGTCGTTTTTTGTATGATACAGGTACAAAACCTAACCAAGACATACGGCACTGCCCGCGCGCTTGACAACGTGAATTTTGAGGTGAGGACCGGCGAGGTGCTCGGGTTTTTGGGCCCGAACGGGGCGGGCAAGTCCACGACCATGAAGATCATCACCGGCTTTATCGCGCCCACCTCCGGCACTGCCATTGTGGACGGCTTGGACGTGTGCGACAACTCGTTTGAAATCCGAAAACGCATCGGGTATCTTCCTGAAACCAACCCCCTGTACACGGACATGCGCGTGCACGAGTATTTGGACTTCGTTGCTGCCGTGCGGCGCATTCCGGTTGCGAAACGGCGCGCTGCCATCCAAAAGATGGTTGACGTGTGCGGTTTGGGGAGCGTGTACTCAAAGTCCATTGACGCTCTGTCCAAGGGATTCCGCCAGCGCACCGGTCTCGCGCAGGCCATGATGCATGACCCGGACATCCTGGTCATGGACGAGCCCACGAGCGGTTTAGATCCCAACCAGATTGTTGAAATTCGCGACCTCATCAAAGAAATCGGCAAAGAGAAGACCGTCATCTTATCAACCCACATCCTCCCGGAGGTGACTGCCACGTGCTCGCGCGTGGTCATCATCAACAACGGCACAATCGCGGCCCAGGGAACCGCGGACGAGCTCACGGCCGGCGCAAAGGGCGAGGTCATCTACATCAAGTTCAAGGGGGACCGCGGTTTGGTGCGGCAGATGCTCTCCGAGTACCGCGCTATAGGCAGCATTCGCGAATACGCGGGCGAGGGCCGGGATATCTACGCGTTCGGGGTTGAGATTCGGGAAGGCGACGGCAGGGAATTGATTTTCAAGTGCGCGGTATCCAACAAGTGGACCTTGCTTGAGATGTACAAGAAGCAGGAGAATTTGGAGGATGTGTTCCGCCGGTTAACCATGAGCGAGTCATGAGGCTCACAATCATCACATCCAGCATTGCGAACATCACCCCCCTGTTCAAGCGGGAATGCGCAAGCTACCTCAATAGCCCGATTGCGTACATATTCGCGGCTGTATTTTTGGTCACCACGAACTGGCTCTTCTTCCAGAGCTTTTTCCTCACGGACCAGGCAGTGGCGCGGCAGTGGTTTGAGCTTCTGCCCTGGGTGTTCCTTTTGCTCGCGCCCGCCATCACCATGCGGAGCTGGGCCGAAGAGAAGCGGAGCAACACCATGGAGTTCTTGCTCACGTTGCCCATCCGCGACGTTGAGGTGGTGCTCGCCAAATTCTTGTCATCACTCGCGTTTTTGGCGCTCGTGCTCGCCCTGTCCGTGACTTTGCCCGCAACCATCGGCTGGCTCGGGGACATTGACCTTGGGGTGGTCATAACCGGCTACATCGGCGCGTTGCTCTTGGGCAGCATGTACCTCTCGCTCGGGCTCCTGGTTTCCGCGTTCACGCGCAACCAGATTGTGGCGTTCCTCGTGAGCCTGGCGTTGATGTTCGGGCTCTTTGTCATGGGGTCAAACCAGGTGCTCTCGTTCGTCTCGGGCCCTTTAGCCGCTGCAGTGCAGTTCCTCTCAACCACGTCCCACTTCAATACGCTCGCTCGCGGGATTATTGATACGCGGGACATCATCTACTACCTCTCATTCACCAGTTTGTTCGTGTACCTCAACGTGCAGATTATCGGCTCGCGCAACTGGCGGTAAGCATATGGCACTCTTCGGCTCTAAAAAACAGCAAAACCGAGCAAGCGCGATACTCGCGATGGCGCTGGTCGCATCACTCGTGGTGGTTGTGAACCTGGTGTCGCTCAAGGTGTTTGGCCGATGGGACGCAACCGAGAACCGCGACTACAGCATTTCTCCCTCCACCAAAGGCATCCTCAAGAACCTGGACGACGTGGTGAACATCAAAGCCTACTTCACCGCAGAGCTGCCCGGCTATCTGCTCGTGCGCAACCAGGACGTAGCCGGCATCTTGTCCGAATTTGAAAACGCGAGCAGCGGCAACGCCAAAGTCACGTACCTTGACCCGGGTACAAGCGACGAGCTCAAGCAGGAAGCGGCAGGCATTGGCATCCCCACCCTGCAGTTCAACGTGGTGCAGAAAGACGAGTTCTCTGTTTCCAACGGGTACCTCGGCATTGCCGTGTTCTACGGGGACAATCAGGAGATCATCCCCATTGTGCAGGATGCGTCCACCCTGGAGTACGATTTGGCAGCCGCCATCCTGCGGGTGCGGCAGAAGGAACTGCCGGTGGTGGGGTTTGTGGCGGACCGCGGCGTGCAGCCCGGCCCGCAGATGGTGCGGGTGCGCGAAATGCTCAAGCAGCAGTACGAGGTGCGGGACATCATCATAGAGCGCGAGGAGCTCATTCCCGAGGATATTGACACCCTGGTGGTGGCCGGGATCTCGGATGCGACCAGGCGGGACGAGTACGTGCTGGACCAGTTTCTCATGTCTGGCGGGGACCTGCTGGTTCTCGGGGAAGGCGCGAACGTCAACTTCAACGATCTCACCGTGGAGAAGCGCGCGAGCGGCATTGAGGAGCTGCTCGCGCACCACGGCGTGCGCCTCAACAAGAACCTGGTGCTGGACGCCTCCTATGAGCTGGCCCCGTTCCGAACGGACCAGACCCAGTTCTACGCGCCCTACCCGTTGTGGGTCAAAATCCAGAAGGGCGGGTTTAACCCGGATGCGAGCATGGTGAAAAATCTTGAGTCCCTGGTCGTAACCTGGGCGTCCACCATTGACGTGCTTTCGGACAAGCTTGATGGCCGAACCGTGAGCACGGAGCTGATCCGCACCACCGCAGGCGCGTGGACGCAGGATGGCGACTGGCAGCTGAACCCGCGCCTCATTGCCCCGCCCGCAGATGATGCGCGCCAGTCGTACGTGCTCGGCGCCATGCTCACCGGCCGTTTTGAGAGCATGTTTACGCCCAACACCATCCCGAACCGCATCCGCACAGACGGCAATGACACCCGTGAAGAGCTGCCGACTGTGGAGGAACGCTCAACGTTTAAAACCGAGACCGAGGATGGCCGCCTCATTGTCATCGGGGACGCGGATTTTCCGCTTGACATCAACGTGAACCGGTGGGAGGCGAACGCCGTGTTCTTCTTAAACCTCGTGGACGCGCTCACGAGCGACGCATCACTCATTGACATCCGCTCCAAAGGAGTCACGGACCGGCCCTTGCGGCAGCTCTCGGACGAGCGGAGGAGCCAGATTAAATGGCTGAACGTGGCTGGCATGCCAATCCTGTTCAGCCTCTACGGGTTTGTGCGCGCTAGCCGTCGGCGCAGGATCAAAACCGCGTAATGCCTATGGTGTCACCGAGGATTAAAACAATCATAGCGCTCTGCGGCGCGCTCGGCGTACTCTTGGTTGCGCTCGGGTTGGCGCAGGCATTCACTGCCAATAAGAACGCGAGGAATGATGCGACGTTTTTCCGCGTTGACGCGGACAAGATAGACAAGATCCGCATTGTGGGCGTGAACGGCTTGTACGAGAATGTCCTGGAGAACCGGGGCGACCACTGGGTGGTCGCCAACCGCGGCGACTACCGCGTGAATCCGGACTACGTCGCGGAGCTGCTTACGATGTTCAAAGAACTGCCGAGGGGAGAGCTCGCGAGCCGCAATCCGGAGAAGCATGAAGAGCTGCAGGTGGATGACCTCGGGGTCAAGATCCAGGCATGGGAAGATTCGGAGCAGGTTATAGACGCCATCATCGGCAAAGAGGGCCCGGGGTTTGTGAGCACATATGTGCGCCACGCGGGCTCGGACAACGCGTACCTCGCGAGCAGCAACATCAGGCCCGTGTTCAATCGCACGGACTGGCGCGACAAGCGCGTGTGGGTGTTTGATCC
>CAYIMZ010000025.1:0-4161 GCA_964364695.1 uncultured Gammaproteobacteria bacterium
GTCCACGGGTCACAGCACGGCCGCACCATCGGGTACCCGACCGTAAACCTTGAAGTCACGGATCAAGTCCGGCAGGCGTTTGAGAAGTACGGGGTGTATGCGGTTGCTGCGACCATTGCGGGGCAGGAGTACTGCGGGGCGCTGTTCTGGGGCGTGCGCTCCCTGTTCGTTGAGACTGATCCGGTGTGCGAAATATCGCTTGCGGATTTTAACGGAGACGCGTACGGCGAGGAGGTTGCGGTGGAGGTGATCGCATACACGAGGCCCGCTGCCGCGGTTGCGGATAAAGACGAATTGAAGAAGCTGATTAAACAAGACATGCACGATGCCAAAAAAGCATATGATCTATCTCGGAGCTGACCACGCGGGTTTTAACCTCAAGGAGAGCGTCAAAGCGTATTTGCACAAGCAGAAGCTTGCATGCGTTGATCTTGGCGCGCACAAGTACCGCACGGACGACGATTATCCCGAGTACGCGGTTCTGGTCGCGAAAAAAGTTGCCAAGAGCCCTGCGGCGCGCGGGATTCTCCTGTGCGGGACCGGCAATGGCATGGCAATTGCCGCGAACAAGGTAAAGGGCGTCCGCGCTGCGGTTGCCTGGGACTCGTACTCCGCGAAAAAGGCCGCAGAGGATGACGCAGCCAACATCCTTGCCCTGCCGGCGAGGGACATCACGGAGCAGCTTGCCGCTGCCGCGGTGAAAGCCTACCTTTCGCACCAGCCTTCAGAGGCGGCGCGCCACAAGCGGCGGGTAAAGCAGATTAAAAAATTGGAATCCTAAAGCCGGGGGCGTATGGCAGAGGTGCTTCCCGCAATTTTAGAAAAAACATTTGAGGGGGTGTTTGAGAAGTGCGAACGCCTGGTGGGGGCGTGCGGCCGCGCGCAGCTGGATGTGGCAGACGGCGTGTTTGTGCGAGCGACGAGCTGGCAGGACCCGCTGCGGCTCTCCGAGCTTCCGGGCGGACTCTTGTTTGACGTACACCTGATGGTTGAGAAGCCTGAACAGGCAATAAAGAACTGGGACCGCTCAAGCGTGTTCCGCATCACGTTCCACGCGAGCGCCACGTACGATGTGCTGCGCACCATCAAGATTATAAAAGAAACCGGCAAAGAGGCGGGCATTGCCTTGAACCCGGAACAGCCTGTTGAGAGCTTGCACGACGCGATGGGCGAGGTTGACCTGGTGCTCCTCTTGGGCGTGGAACCGGGCGGCCAGGGCAGGGAGTTTGACCCAAAAGTGATTGACAAGGTGCGCAAGCTGCGCGAGTACAGCGCAAACGTCAAAATCGGGGTGGACGGGGGAGTAAGCCCCTTGGTCGCGCCGAGCCTTATTGAAGCAGGCGCGAATGTGCTGGTTTCAGGGTCATACCTCTTCGGCGTTGAGGACATCAAGCAAGCCATAGCGTCGTTAGGAGGGTAGGGTATGGAGCCGATAACAGACATAAAAATTCTCAAAGCAAAAGCGCGCGCCATCAGAGTGAACATCATCAAGTTGCTCGCAGAGGCCCAGTCAGGCCACAGCGCCGGGCCCTTGGGCTTATCAGACGTATTTACGGCGCTCTACTTCAACGTGCTGAACCACGACCCAAAGCGGCCGAATTGGCGCGACCGGGACCGCGTCATTGTGTCGTGCGGCCACATATGCCCGGTGTGGTACGCGACCCTCGCTGAAGCGGGGTACTTTGCCAAGCGCGAGCTCTGGACGTTCCGCAAGATCAACTCCAGGCTCCAGGGGCACCCCGAATACCGCTCCATCGCGGGCGTTGAGAACAGCGCCGGGCCCTTGGGGCAGGGCGTTTCTCTGGCAGTTGGCATGGCGTACGCGCTTCGTCACTTCAGCAAGTCCGGCTCCCAGGTGTACCTCATTTCAAGCGACGGGGAGCAGAACGAGGGCCAGACCTGGGAGGCGGTGATGTTCGCGGCCAAGCACAAGCTGCCGAACCTCACCATGCTCTTGGACCGCAACAACATCCAGATAGACGGGAATACCGAGGACATCATGCCTCTTGAATCGCTGCGAGAGAAGTATGAGGCGTTCAACTGGCGCGTCTTGGAGGTAGACGGCCACAACATACAGGAGGTGATTGACGCGTGCAATGCGGCCAAGGCAATTGTTGAAAAACCGGTGTGCATCATCTGCCACACCATTCCAGGCAAGGGTGTCAAGTTCATGGAAGGAAAGTACGAATGGCACGGAAAAGCGCCGAATAAAGAGGAAGCCGAGAAAGCGCTGCAACAACTTTGAGATGGGTGTTCGGGGTGGTGGTGTTCGGGTGTGCGCATTTCTCCGCTCCGAAGGGTTCCATCATTCTCGCTACGAAATGCGCACACCCTGCACACCTTAGTACGCATTAGACCATATGAAAATTTCCAAAAAACAAAAATTAAGCACGCATCTCTTTTCAAAAAAGATTGCGCTCGCTGCCACGCGCGACGGGTACGGCGAGGCTTTGGTTGCGCTTGGGGAGAAAAACGAAAAGGTCATAGTCCTGTCAGCTGACCTCACGGAATCAACGCGCTCCAAAGCGTTTAGTGAGAAATTCCCGGAGCGGTTCGTTGAGGTCGGGGTTGCGGAGCAGAATCTTGCAGGACTCGCGGCCGGCATGGCGCTGTGCGGGTACATTCCCTTTATGTCGTCATTCGCGGTGTTCTCGCCCGGGAGGAACTGGGACCAGATCCGCGTGTCCGTCTGCTACACAAAAGCGAACGTGAAAATCGCAGGCGGGCATGCGGGCATTTCCACGGGAGAGGACGGGGCAACGCACCAGGCAATGGAGGACATTGCCATCACGCGCGTGCTGCCGAACATGACCGTGGTGGTTCCCGCGGACGCGGTTGAAACCAGGAAGGCAGCGCTCGCGCTCGCAACGCGCGAGGGCCCCGCGTACGTGCGGCTCGGCAGGCCCCGGGTGCCGGTGTTCACCACCCAGAAGTCGCCGTTTGAAATCGGGGCCGCGAACGTGCTTATCCAGGGAAAAGATGTTACCATAGTAGCGTGCGGGCACATGGTGTACGCGGCCCTGGAAGCGGCCCAGATCCTCGGAAAAAAGCACGCTATTGCCGCGGAGGTCATCAACTGCCACACCATCAAGCCTTTGGACGTTGGGACGCTCGTTGCGAGCGCGAAAAAGACCGGGGCAGTGGTCACCGCAGAAGAGCACCAGATCCACGGGGGCTTGGGGAGCGCGGTTGCGGAAGCGCTCGCGGAACACCAGCCCACGCCCATGCGATTCGTGGGCATGCCGGACTCATTCGGCGAGTCCGGCGCGGCAGGGGAGCTCTTGTCCAAGTACGGCATGACCAAGGAAAAAATAGTCACAAGCTGCCTCGCGGTTATCAAGGAGAAATAAGCATGTTGGTTCAGACGAAAAAATTATTGCTCAAAGCGCGCAAAGGCGGCTATGCCGTTGGCGCATTCAACATCAATAACATGGAAATCGCGCACGCCATCTGCGAAGCTGGCGAGCGCGAAAAAGCCCCGGTGATTTGCCAAACATCAGAAGGCGGCTTAGCGTACGCGGGCATGGACATGCTCCTCGCAATCGGCCGCCAGCTTGCGAGTACGTCAAAAATCCCGGTCAGCTTGCATCTGGACCACGGCACGCACCCAGAGGTTGTCCGAGAAGCGATTCGTGCAGGCTACCAGTCTGTGATGTACGACGGCTCATCCTATCCGTTTGCCAAAAATATTGAAACAACGTCCGAACTCGTGAAACTCGCGCACAGCAGGGGCATAGCCGTGGAAGCCGAGCTCGGCGCCATTCGCGGCATTGAGGATTTGGTGAGCGTCAAGCAGCGGGACGCAGCTTTAACCAATCCGGGCCAGGCGGCTGAATTCGCCAGGAGGACACGGTGCGACTTTCTCGCCGTTGCCATTGGCACGTCCCATGGGGCGTACAAGTTCCACGGCCATTCGCAGCTTGACATTGCCCGCCTCAAAGAGATCCGCGAGCGAGTTAAGATTCCACTGGTGCTGCACGGGGCATCCAGCGTTCCCAAGTCATTGGTGAAACAGATTGAAAAGCATGGCGGAAGCTTGGGCGACCCCAAGGGCGTATCTGACCGCGACTTGAAGCAAGCCGTGAAACACGGCATCTGCAAGGTGAATACGGACACGGACGTGCGGCTCGCGTTCACCGCGGGCGTGCGCAGGATGCTCAA
>CAYIMZ010000025.1:4261-7632 GCA_964364695.1 uncultured Gammaproteobacteria bacterium
CGGGCGTGCGCAGGATGCTCAAGCAAGAGCCGGACGAGTTTGACCCGCGCAAAATCCTCGCGCCTGCGTATGAGGAGATGGTTGCTATTATCAGATGGAAAATCCGGCTGCTTGGGTCAAGCCATAAAGCTTAGCAGGTTTATTAGTGTTCGGGGCTATTCATTTTTTCGCTCCGAAGGGTCGCTTCGCTCCATCATTCTCGCTACAAAATGAATAGCCCCTGCACACCTTACGTATATTCAGTCTATGAAAAAACAACTTGTCATTATTACCCGCAACATACCCAAGGAGGGGCTTGGCGAGCTGTACAAGCACTGCCGTGTTATCATGCACAAAAGCGCCGTGCCGCCTTCCCGGCTGCAGCTCTTGGGGTACGCGAAAAAAGCTGATGCCCTGATTACGGTGCTCACGGAAAAGGTGGATGCAGAGCTCTTTCGCGCGGGCCGCAACCTCAAGATTGTGGCAAACTATGCGGTTGGGTACGACAACATAGATGTGAAAGCGGCCAAAAAGGCCGGCGTGTACGTTACCAATACGCCGGGGGATTTGGGCGCTTCGGTTGCCGAGCATGCCATGGGAATGATCCTCATCTTATCAAAGCGCATGCGCGAGGGCGATGCGTTCGTGAGGGCCGGGAAGTACAAGGCATGGGATCCGAATTTGCTCCTGGGGAATGACGTGCGCGGCAAGACGCTCGGCATTATCGGCACCGGCATCATCGGGTCAGCTCTGGTCAAAATCGCACATGGCGGGTTTGGCATGAAGATTCTGTACCACGACATCATCCGCAACGAGAACATTGAAAAAGAGTACAAGGCACAGCGCGCATCACTTTCTGAACTCCTCAAAAAATCGGACGCGGTTTCCGTGCACGTGCCTCTGCTTCCCGCGACCCGCCACTTAATCGCCGCCAAAGAACTGCGTCAGATGAAGAAGGCCGCGGTCTTGGTGAACACCGCGCGCGGGCCTGTTGTTGATGAAAAAGCGTTAGTCAGGGCGCTCAAAGCCCAAAAAATAGCAGGAGCGGGCCTGGACGTGTATGAGTTTGAGCCTAAGATGGCGCCTGGTTTGTCAGAGCTTCCGAACGTGGTGCTCACTCCGCACATCGCGTCCGCGACCATTGAGGCCAGGACGCACATGGGCGAGCTCGCGAGCCACAATGTGCTGGACGCGCTCATCCGGGGCACTGCGCCGCATAATGCTCTGGAAGAGTAAGCATGCTCGGCGTTCTCCACACGTTCCAACCCTCCCCGGTTGCGTTTTCAATTGGGCCTTTCGCCATCCACTGGTATGGCCTGCTTCTGGTTGCCGCAATCCTCGCGGGCAACTGGTTTGTTGTGCGCTTTGCCAAGTACTGCGGTTTGGAAAAGGAGGTTGTCCAAAGCGCACTCGTCAATGCAATCATCGGCGGATTTGTTGGCGCGCGCCTCTATCATGTCATAACTGACTGGGGGTTCTACGGCCGGAATTTGGGCGAGATTATCGCGGTGTGGAACGGAGGGCTTGCCATCCACGGAGCAATGCTCGGCGCGCTTCTCGTGATACTGTATTACGTCAGGCGCTTTCGCCTCAACTTCTGGAAGCTTGCGGATTTGTTTGCCCTAGCCGCGATATTAGGGCAGGCAATCGGGAGGTGGGGGAATTACTTCAATCAGGAGCTCTTTGGCCGCCCGACTGATTTGCCATGGGGGATACCCATCAGCCCGATCAACCGCCCGGCCGGGTTCCAGCAGTACGAGTACTTTCATCCGACGTTTTTGTACGAGTCCCTGGCCAATCTCGCCATATTCGCGATTTTGTTCGCCATTTTTAAACAGCAAAAAAGGCCTGTTGGCCTCGTCTTCTGGCTCTACATCGGCTTGTACTCGCTTGGCCGCGCTGTTTTGGAAGTGTTCAAGATCAATGACGCGGCATACGTGTTTGGCTTGCGGCTGCCGCTTGTGGTGAGCGCGGTATTGGCCATTGTATCAATCGCCGCCATCCTAAAGCCCCTGGCCGCGAAGCATAAACCAGAGTGATTTGGCGAGGATTTTGATGTCATGGGCTAGCACTCGCAGGCCGTTTTTGGTTTTCACGAACTGGATATAATCATGGTCCAGTTTGTGTTCGCCTCCGTGCGCGTGCGGGTTGAGCTTGTAAATTTGAACCGGGCCTGTGAGCCCTGCTTTGATGGCTTTCTTGCGGTACTCGCCGCGGCCAATTTCATTTTTGTAATCAACCGGGTTCCACGGCCGCGGGCCCACCAGGCTCATGTCGCCGCAGAAGACGTTGGCGAGCTGTGGCATTTCATCAAGGTAAAATGTTTTCAAAACCTTTCCGCATGCGGTCAGGTTATTCGGGTCGCGCTCCAGGGCTTTGGTATGCACTGTTTCCCCGCGTCCGCGTATGGGTTCATACGCGGACCGTTTGAAGATGCGGAACTTGCGCAGGGTGAACGGCTTGCCCTGGGATATGCGCGTTTCCGCGTAAAAGACGGGCCCGCGGTTCGCGGCTGAAAACACATGTTCAACAATCATGCACAGCACAATCAACACGACGAGCGGGGAGAAGAGGATCAGGAGCATTCCGGAAACAACAATGTCAAACAGCCGCTTGGGAAGCGGCATAGGCACCGGCACGTCGGGCGTGGATATGGACAACGCATGCATGCCTATGTTTTCAGCTTAAAGTTCAGGCATGCAGAATTGATGCAGTACCGCTTGCCCGTATCAGTCGGACCATGCTCGTCTGTCAGCTTTTCGCGCCATTCTTGGTCAGTTTTTTGCACGGGATTCATCCAGTTGGTTTTATCTTATCCCAGGAAGCTCTTTCATCTTTAATATACCGATCCGTTCCTCCGAGCGCCTTCCACACTTCCTTACCAAGCCCACAAAGTTTTGCGACCGATTTTGACCTCGATTGCCACACGCTTTCGTGCGAAACATAGCGTGCGTTTTTAGTGTCCCGCTCCCGGGCACGCGCGTCCCAGATTTGGTCTTCCTCAAATTCTGTGTTTCTTTTTTTTGATGAAGTCATACTAAATATGAGGTATTATATCGGTTTTAGCTTTCATGGTCAATCCACCTCGCAAGATAAAAAAAGAACCCCGCCAGAATTTCAGCTTATCAATCCACTAAAAAGTAAAGCAACACCGCGGCCCCGAGCGCAATGCGGTAGTAACCGAAGGGCTTAAAATCGTGCTTGCTGATGTAGCCCATGAAAAACTTAATCACCCCGAGGGCCGCGGCAAAGGCGGTTATAAATCCGACAGACAGGATTGCCATTTCGTCACTGCTCACCGCGGTACCGTGTTTGAGCACGCTGTAGCCGGCGGCTGCCAGCATGGTGGGGATGGCCAGAAAAAACGAGAACTCAACAGCCGCGGAGCGCGA
>CAYIMZ010000026.1:0-7606 GCA_964364695.1 uncultured Gammaproteobacteria bacterium
ACCACTCGCCTGGATGGCTGGGTAGCGCCACTATTTTGACGTCCTCAATTTTCTTAATTTCTTTTTCCAGCATGACCCATTCAGTATACTGATTATGGTGCTGTCTTGTCAAAACGCATATTATTTGATATCTTAATCGCGTCTTACACTCTCACGCGCCCATAGCTCAGTTGGTAGAGCAGCTCCCTTTTAAGGAGATGGTCGGGGGTCCGAATCCCTCTGGGCGCACCATGATGTAACTTTTTCGGAAACGACGCCACCGGCGCGATGGTGGTAAAAATAGATTCACAAACATGAAGAAAAAAATACAAAAAATTTCGATTTTTGAAGGCAAGCAAATCCGCCGCCTTTGGGACGCGGAAGGAGAACTTTGGTATTTTTCCGTGGTTGATGTGGTGGCAATTTTGACTGATAGCATCAATCCGCCCGCATATTGGCGAAAACTGAAAGAAAGAATGCACAAAGAGGGCGGCGATGAAACCGTGACAAAATGTCACGGTTTGAAAATGATTGCTCCGGACGGCAAAATGCGCCTTACTGACGTTGCGGATACCGAAACTATGCTCCGCCTCATTCAATCCATCCCCTCGCCTAATGCTGAACCGTTCAAGCTTTGGCTAGCCCGCGTTGGCTACGAACGGCTGGAAGAAACGGCGGATCCTGAACTTGCCATCAATCGCGCTCTGAAAACCTATTTACAGAAAGGGTATAGCCCGGAGTGGGTGAATCAGCGTCTCAAAAGCATTGAAATTCGCAAGGCGCTGACCGATGAGTGGGAAAAACGGGGCGCGAAAGAAGGTATTGAGTTTGCTATTCTCACGGATGAAATATCCAAAGCATGGGCCGGACTGACGACCAAAGAATACAAAAATCTCAAGGGCTTGAAAAAAGAAAACCTGCGAGACAATATGACCAATCTTGAACTGGTTTTGAATATGCTGGCGGAAACCGCGACCACGGAAATCTCGCAGAAACGGGAACCAAGAAATCTTGAAGAAAACAAAACCGTGGCGAGAGAAGGCGGAACCGTTGCCGGCAACGCCCGAAAAGAAATAGAATCAAAAACAGGTCGCAAAGCAATCAGTAAAGATAATTTCAGGAAAGCGCAACATAAGCAACTGCCACAAAGTAAAAAGTAATATGCCAAAAAAAGCGGCTCATAATCGGCTCACCACATGAGCCGATTATTTGTTGATTTTTTGAAGTATTTGGCGTAGTATGACTGTGCCGAAAAAAGGCCACAACAGCTCGCCGGAGGGACCGCGCAAGCTGTTTTGGTTCATTGACAACTGAATTCCACCTCACACTCCTGGAAGGAGCAGCACCAATGGCAGAGAAAACGAAAAACGTGGCAATGCCGGGCAACCCGCGCTACCAGCCCCCGCAGCTCGTGCCCTACTTTGGGTACGACAACCTCTACGCCGGGCTCGCGCGGGTTGAAATCGCAACCTTACAGACCCTCGGTCAGATCGGCGTGATTCCGGCCGCGGACATGGCGCTCCTCACGCCGGAACTTATCGAGCGCCTCAGCGCCATCCCAACCACTGACGTGGACAGACTGGAACGCGAAGTGACCAAGCACGATGTCCGCGCCTGGGTGCGAATCGCGCAGACCATTCTGCCGCCCCTGATTGGGCGCTGGCTCCATGTGCCACTCACCAGCTACGACGCGCTCGACACCGGCCGTATCCTGCAGTACCGCGCAGCGTACCAAGGCGCGCTCAAACCCGCACTCACCAACGTGATTACGATTTTCATCGCAATGGTGCGCCAATACGCGGGAACGCTCCAGATCGGCAGGACTCATGGCCAGCATGCCCTGCCGATTTCGGTCGGGTTCTGGCTGGCCACCATCCTTGACCGCCTGGTTCGCAATGCCATGCAACTGGATCTTGCCGCATGCCAACTGGTGGGTAAGATCTCGGGCGCGGTCGGCGCCTACAACGCGCAGGTTGGACTGGGCATATCCGAACGGTGCGGCCAAAAGACGTTTGAAGAGCGCGTGCTTGAGAAAGTCGGGTTGAAATCCGGCCCCATCAGCACCCAGATTCTGCAGCCCGAACCGCTGGCGAACTTCCTCTATGCCTGCGCCCTGCTCTCGGCAAGCTTCGGCCAGTTCGGCCGCGACTGCCGGAACTTGATGCGCTCGGAAATCGCTGAAGTGCATGAGGAGTACGAAGCCGGTCAAACCGGCTCATCAACCATGGCCCACAAGCGCAACCCGCTCAACTTCGAACAGCTTGAAGGCATGTGGCACAGCACTAAATATGAACTCGCCAAGGTGCTGGACATGCTCCTCTCGGAACACCAGCGCGATCTGGTAGGTAGTTCCGTGATGCGCAACTTCCCCATCATCCTAGTCAACCTGCAGTGCCAGATGAATGTGCTGCTGCGGCCGAACAAGGCCGGAACCCCGTTCTTGTCACGGATCTCTGTGGATGAACAAGCCTGCCAGCGCAACTTCAATGCCAGTGCCAAGGTGGTTCTGGCCGAACCGCTCTACATTGCGCTCCTGATGGCGGGCTATGAGGGCGACGCCCACGCTCTGGTCAACGAAGTCCTGATACCGCGGGCGCAAAAAAACGGCAAGTCGCTCCTCGAGGAGTTTGGTTATTTGGCCGGAAAAGTATCCTCCCGGAACGCCAAAGGCCAACCAGTAAAAGACGAAGACCAATCAGCACTGGAGGCGTACCGGAGGATGCCCGAGGAAATTGCACATCTCCTCGATAGTCCTAGGAGCTACACCGGCTCCGCAACCGAACAAGCACTCAAGATCGCAGACCAGGCAGAAGCTTTCGTGGCTGCTGCGTAACCCAACCAGAGGAGAACCGCACCATGCCAGACAATCCCCGCATCGCAGTCGTGCTCGGAAGCAGGAGCGACCTAAAGCTCTTCAAGGCTTCCAGAATGTGGGAGGTCTTTACCGCCTGCCGCATCCCCTGGCGGCTCGCGGTGCTCTCCGCGCACCGGCACGACGATGACCTCCAGATGTTCTGCCGCGAGATGCTGGACTACAAGAACGTGTGCGCCATCATCGGAGCAGCCGGCATGACGCCGGCGCTTCCGGGAGCCCTCGCTGCCAAAACCGGCGGGGCCATCCCTATTCTCGGGGTGCCACTTTCTACCGCAAGCCCGGATTCGTTCATGGCCATCCACGCCATCACCGGCCTGCCCCCGCGCACCGTTGCAGCCGCGTTCGGGTTTGATGCGCCGGGCCTGATCAATGCAGCAATCTTTGCCGCGCAGATCGTGGCAAAGACCGACCTTCAGATCGCTTACCATCTCGCCCTACACCTCGACACAAAGGCAAAAGAGAAGCCGCCGGAACACGAAATCCCGCTCACAGAGCTGGAGAAGGAGGCCTAGACCATGCCAACACCCATTCCGAAAGACGTAGCTGAATCCGACTTGAGCCGAACGCTCGCCAAGGCAGGACTCACGCGAGTGCACCAGGGTAAGGTGCGCGACACCTGGGAGCTGCCGGACCCAGAGCTACTCCTGCAGGTGGCGACAGACCGCATCAGCATCTTTGACTTCGTGCTCAACGCGCTGGTGCCGCGCAAGGGCGAGGCGCTCACAGCCATGACCATATTCTGGCTTGATGAGGTGCTGAAAGGCTTTGATAACCATCTCATTGCCTACGGCGAGGAGATTGACATCCACCTTCCCGAAAGGTTGCGAGGAAACCGCGAGCTGCAGTCGCGCGCCCTGGTGGTGTACAAATTGGACATGCTTCCCGTGGAAGCCATTGTCCGCGGCGCGCTCACGGGCTCCGGCTTCAAGAGCTACCAGAGGGACGGCACGGTCTGCGGGTTCCAGCTGCCTGCGGGTCTGCGCGACGGGGACCTGATTCCTGACCCGCTCTTTCCCTTGTTCACTCCCACCACCAAGGCGCAAGAGGGGCACGACGAACACATGGACGCAGCCAGCGTCATAGAGCGGCACGGCCGCGGCATCGGCGACCTGTCGCGCGCCGCGTACCTGGTTGCGTTCCACTATGCGCTTGAACGCGGAGTCGTCATCGCGGACACCAAGTTCGAGCGCGACGAGGATGAATTCGGCGACGAGATCCTGACGCCAGACTCGTCCCGGTTCTGGGACCATGACGAGTGGGAGGCAACCAGGGCCAAGGGAGTCTCCCCGACCCCTTGGGACAAGCAGAGCGTCCGCAACTGGGGCAAGGCCGCCTTGACCCCGTCCGGTGTCATCACCAACATCGGCGATCTCAATCCTGGGAAACCGGACGATGTGGCGCTCGTGCACAGTCTTGATGTGCCGCCTGATGTCGTGGGAGTGGCGGCAGAACGGTACACAACGATCTTCAAACGCATTACGAGTTACGGGTTGGATGAGTTCCAAGAGAAAGCCATGCAAATCCGTACCAGATGAGAACAACTGCCAGGCGCGCTGCGCCTGGCACTACACCCCGAGAGGGCGGAGCCTGACACAGGTTTCCGCCCTCTTTTTCTTTGTGGTACAATACAAACTCACCAGAACGTTGACGAGATTGCTTCGTCGGCCGCCGAAGGCGGCCTCCTCGCAATGACACTATGAATTTCACCATCAAAAATCCATCCACGCACTCACGCAACCTGCTCCGCCGCGCAGGGTATGCCCTGCACGCGACCCGCGAGGGCACGGTGAGCTATGTCAAGCGGATCCACGGGGACGAGTACCCCCGCTTCCATTTGTACGTGAATCGCGAAGAGCCCGGCATCTCCATGGAACTCTCCTTGCACTTGGATGAAAAACGGCCTTCCTACGAAGGCACAACCGCGCACTCGGGCGAATATGAGGGGCCGCTGATTGAACAGGAGCGGGACCGGATACTTGGGACGTTATAGCGCCAACGAGCACAGATCCCTCGGCTTCGCTCGGGATGACGGTCTTATTCCTCGGGACGCTCTAGTGTGCATCGCTTGTGCAAAGCCCGTGAATTCCATCATCCCGTCAAAACAGATACAATAACCGCATGGCAGAACAAAAGCTCAATACCAATACCGCAGAAAAACTGCCTCCGCAAAACCTGGAAGCCGAACAGTCAGTGCTCGGCTCCTTATTGCTGGACCAGAACGCCGTCATCACCATTGGCGACGTGCTGAAGCCCGCGGATTTCTATAAGGAAACGCACGGCGTGATTTTCCAGGCAATGCTCGGGCTGTTTGAGCGCAGGGAGCCCATTGACCTCTTATCGCTCGCGAACATCCTCGCCGAGCGCAAGCAGCTGGAGCTTGTCGGCGGCAGGGAGTACCTGCTTGATCTCACGAACAGCGTGCCGAGCGCCGCGAACGTGGCGCACTATGCAACCATCGTGCGCAAAAAAGCAACCCTGCGGAACCTCTTGTACGCCTCGCACCAGATCACCCAGCTCGGGTACGACGAATCCGACGACGTGGACGCGCTCTTGGACCAGGCGGAGCAGAAGCTGTTTGCCATTTCCCAGCGCTCGTTGCGCCAGAACTTCATCAGCATCAAATCCGTCCTGCACGACACGTTTGAGCGGATTGAAAAGCTGCACCAGGGCGACGGCAGGCTGCGCGGCATATCCACCGGGTTCTTTGACCTGGACGACAAGCTCTCGGGGCTGCAGGGCTCTGATTTGGTGGTGATCGCGGCGAGGCCCTCTGTGGGCAAAACCTCGCTCGCCTTGGACCTTGCGCGGCACATGGCGATCAACGAAAAAAAGAGCGTGGGCATTTTTAGTTTGGAAATGTCCAAAGAGCAGCTCGTGGACCGCCTGCTGTGCACCCAGGCAGGCGTTGAATTGTGGCGCATGCGCACGGGCAAGCTCTCCCAGTCCCCGGAGCACGACGACTTCCCGAGGATCGGCCATGCCATGGGAGAGCTCTCCGAGGCCAACATCTTCATTGACGACGGCGCCAACGTGAACGTGATGGAAATCCGCACCAAGGCGCGCAGGCTCGCGGCCGAACAGGGCGTTGACTGCATCATCGTGGACTACTTGCAGCTCATGGAGGGCAGGTCCAACAAGAACGGCGACAACCGCGTGCAGGAGGTTGCGGAAATCACGCGCGCCCTGAAGTCCATTGCCCGCGAGCTGAACATTCCGGTGGTGGCGCTCTCCCAGCTCTCGCGCGCCGTGGAGCAGCAGCAGGGCGCCGCAATCCCCCGCTTGGCGCACTTGCGCGAATCCGGCACCATTGAGCAGGACGCGGACGTGGTGCTCTTCATCTACCGCAAATCAGCGGACCGCAAGTACCGCGTGGACGAGCTCTCCGCCGAGGAGCGGCACATTGCGGAAATCCACATCGCAAAGCACCGGAACGGCCCCACCGGCATGGTGAAGCTCTTTTTTAACGAGCAGCTCGTTTCGTTCCAGAACCTCGCCCGTGCCGGAAAGCACGTGGATGCGGCAATGGTGCGCGCTCCGGAAATCCCCCCGCACGCGGGCCTGGCACTGCCTCCGGACGAGGTTGACGTGCCCGAGTTCTAAGGGTAGAATGTCATTGCGAGGAGGCGTACTCGCCGACAAAGCAATCCCGTTAAACGTTCACGAGATCGCCACGCCCGGCATACGCCGGGCTCGCGATGACACATCATGTTCAACAAACTCAAGCAGTTCAAGGAGCTGCGCTCCCAGGCCAAGCACATGCAGTCCGCGCTCAAAGAAGAGAGCGTTACGGTTGAAAAAGGAGGAGTCACCATCACCATGGACGGCAACCAGGATATCGCTGCGGTTGACGTGCGGCCTGACTTGTTGGCGGTAGACAGGAAGTACCTCCTTGAAAACGCAATCAAAGACGCGGCGAGCGCGGCCATAGAAAAAACCAAGCGCATCATGGCGCGCAAAATGCAGTCAATGGGAGGGCTTGACCAGTTTGGGCTTAGGGATAAGCAGTAGCCCGTAAGCTCCATGGGCTCCCTTCCTCCTTCAATCCAGAACCTGGCGGACCACTTTACGACCCTGCCGGGGATAGGGCCCAAGACCGCCGAGAAGCTGGTGTTTTTTTTATTGCGCACCCCGGCCAAGGACCTGCATGATTTTGGCGCGGCGCTTGCGGGGCTCGCAGACAACGTGACCTTATGCAAGCAGTGTCAGAACTTCACGGATGCGGATCTCTGTTCCATCTGCTCAAATCCGCGCCGGGACCAAGGCATTGTCTGCGTGGTGGCCGACCCCTTGGATTTGATCGCCCTGGAAGAAGCGCACAGCTTCCGCGGGGTGTACCACGTGCTCGGGCACAACATCAATCCTTTGGAAGGCATCACCCCGAATGACATCCGCATTAAGGAACTCGTGAGCCGCATAGAAAAGGCAGACCCCCACATCACGGAAGTGATCCTCGGGCTTGATGCGAACAATGAGGGCGAAACCACGTCCCTGTACCTAGCAAGGCTCCTGAAGCAGTACCTCGTGAAAGTTACGCGCATCGGCAAGGGCTTGCCACAGGGGTCTGATATGGAGTATGCGGATGCGGTGACGTTGAGCAATGCATTGGAAGGCAGGCGTGAAATATAAAAGCAGCCCGTTCAGGAGCTGCTCTTATGCGGTGATTTTTTCAATCTTCACCTGGGTAAAGGCCTGGCGGTGGCCGTACTTCTTGCGGTAGCGGATTTTGCGCTTGTATTTGATGACATCAATCTT
>CAYIMZ010000027.1:0-7431 GCA_964364695.1 uncultured Gammaproteobacteria bacterium
CCATCGCGAGCCTCACCAAACTCATGACCGCGACTGAATTCCTGGAACACAACCCGGGCTGGGACGCGCGCGTTGCCATGCAGGCAAGCGACGACACCATTCCCGCCAAAATCTACGCAAAGCCGGGAGACGTGTTTACGGCGCGCGACTTGTTCTACGCCACGCTGCTCAAGAGCGCGAACAACGCCGCAAAGGCCCTGGCGCGCTCAACCGGGCTCTCGCAGGAGGCGTTTGTGGCCAGTATGAATCAGAAAGCGAACGAACTCGGCATGGCTGACACCGCGTTCGCCGAGCCAACCGGCCTCTCCCCGGACAACGTGTCAACCGCGCAGGATCTGTACAAGCTCGCGCGCTCCGCGTTCTCGGATATGACGTTCCTGCAGGCAACCACGCCACGAACTCTCACCATCGCAAACGTAAACTCGGGCAAGCGGCATGTGTTGGAAAACACCAATAAAGCTATTGACGTTCCGTACGTGGTCATCGGCTCAAAAACCGGCTACACCGTGGAAGCCGGGCGCTGCGTGATCATGAAAGCGAGGAACGACGCCGGCCGCGAGGTGATTGCCATCACCTTGGGAGGGGAATCTCCGGGCAGCCAGTGGGACGACATGCGCATGCTCCTCTCCGCAACGCTTGGCGACTGAACACATGAGAACACTCCTCATCGCGGCAGTGCTCTGCGTACTCGCCGCGCCAACCCAGACCCAAGCCCAGGAACAGTGGTTTAATTTTTCGGCAAGTTCAGGGGTAGTGCGGGCGGAACTCAAACTGCCGTTTGACACCATTCAATCAATCGCGCCCATTGACCTCGGGGGGGACGGCATGAGCGAGCTTTTGGTGGGCTCGCCCCCGGGATTTGTTGGACAGGTGTTCTTGGTGCGGCTTGACGGCTCCACCATCAATTCCTGGCTCGCGTACGACGCAAACTTCAAAGGGGGAGTGAACGTTGCGGTCGGAGATCTGGACGGAGACGGCGCCCCGGAAATCGTAACCGCGCCGGCAGGAAGAGGCGGGCCCCACGTGCGCATCTTTGACGGGTTCGGAAAACCAAAAATTTCACCCGGCTTTTTCGCTGCTGACTCATCCTACACCAAGGGGGTTCTCATTGACGTGAAACGTTTGAGCGATGCCGAGCCGCCGGCAATCACAACGATGACGAAAACAGAGAACGGCTCTCTGTTCAGCGCTTTCACCCCTAGGGGTACACTCATCAAATCGTACCCAGTCACTACGCAAGGCTCAAACAGCGACGCAGTCAACTTGAGCATACAGCACGGCAGCGCCACCACCGACCTCACCCTCCCCACGGCAGCAAAATCAATTGACCGCGAGGGGAAGGCAATCGTCGTTGACCTCTCGGACCAGACCCTCTCCTACTACGAAGACGGGTACCGCGTTGGAACGTTCCTGACATCAACCGGCCGCCCCGGGTATGCAACGCCCGTGGGCGAGTATGCCATCAATGCGAAAACCGAGAACGCCTACTCAAAGCGGTATGGCCTGTTCATGCCATACTGGATGAGCTTTATCGGAAGCTTGTATGGCATCCACGAGCTTCCGTACTGGCCCAACGGGTACCGCGAAGGGGAAGACCACCTCGGCACGCCAGTGTCGCACGGGTGCGTGCGCTTAGGCATCGGGTCTGCGCAGACTTTGTTTGAGTGGGCCGAGGTCGGCACGTCTGTCATCGTGCAGCCATAGGTGATATACTGAAAGATACAATGGAGGTATGCCAGCAAATATAAAAACACAAACAACCAGCGGCTTGGACGCACTGTTCAAAATCGCGGTGGACAGCAAAGCGTCTGATGTGCACTTGGTGGTGGGGCGCCCGCCCATCCTCCGCATAGACGGATCGCTCAAAGCGATAGACAACCAGGCCCCGCTCACGCAGGGAGCAATGGAGGAGCTCTTGTTCGCCATTGTCAGCGAGCCGCAGAAGCAGAAGCTCCTCACGCAGCGCGACTTGGACATGTCCTACGAGATAGAGGGCCTGGCCCGTTTTCGGGTGAACATGCACTGGGAAAAGGGGAATCTGGGCATGGTGGCGCGCGTGGTCACGCGCCGGATTCCCTCCATGGAAGAGATCACCATGCCCCAGGCGGCGTACAGCCTCGCGCGCGGCAAAGACGGATTGATCCTCGTGACCGGGCCAACCGGCTGCGGCAAGTCAACCACGCTTGCCGCCATGATCAATTTGGTAAACAGCGAGCGCAATGCGCACATCGTGACCCTGGAAGACCCTATTGAGTTCATCTTTGAGCCCACTGACTCCATCATCAAGCAGCGCGAGCTCGGCAGCGACGTTTTGACGTTTGCCGCGGGCTTAAAACACACGCTGCGCCAGGACCCGGACGTGATCATGGTGGGCGAGATGCGGGATTTGGAAACCATTGCCGCAACCATGACCTTGGCTGAAACCGGGCACCTGGTGCTCGCCACGTTGCACACCATCAACGCGGCCCAGACCGTGGACCGTATCATTGACGTGTTCCCGCCCTACCAGCAGGACCAGATACGGGTGCAGCTCTCCATGTCCTTGCGCGGGGTCATCTCCCAGCGGCTACTGGTGAAACAGGGCGGCGGCAGGGTCGCGTCGCGCGAAATCCTCATCAACAACTCCGCAGTCTCAAACCTCATCCGGGAGAACAAAATCGCGCAGATAAAAACCGTGATCCAGACTTCGGCGGAGCTCGGCATGGTCACCATGGACCAGGACATCAAGCGGCTCTACCAGGAAGGCGTGATCTCAAAGGAAACAGCAACAAGCAACATGCTTGATCCGCGTACCCTCTCCACGTAATGGCAACACCCGCCCTACAATCAATCCCGTTATTCACGGACCTTGCGCCAGAGGAGCTCGCGGCCGCGCAAGCGCTGTTTGAGCGCCAGGCATACGCCTTGGGCAAAAGCATTTACCGCGCCGGAGAGCCGAGCGAGCGCGTACATGTGGTAGCGAGCGGCAGCGTGGTGGTCACGCACCAGCTGGACGGCGACATGGTAACCCTTGCCCGCCTAGGGGAAGGGTACTTTTTCGGGGAAGCCGGGCTCCTCAAAGAGAACCAGGCCCACCAGAGCGAGGCGCGTGCGGAAACAGACAATACCGAAATCCTCTCCTTGAGCAGAAAAAACTTTTTAACGCTCGCGCAGGACCACCCGAAAACCGCGCTTGCCATTGTCCAAAAAATCGCGGGCGTACTCTCGGAGCGCCTCACCGAAGACACCACGCGCATTGCCATTATCTCGGCAATCAGCGACCTCATCAACAATTCCCGTAACCTCAACAACATCACCGCCCTGGCAGCCGAGATACTCACCATTACCGTGCGCGCCATTCCTGCACATGCCGCGTTCCTGGGATTGTACAAGCGCGAGAATCCGGACATCATAGACATCATCGCGGGCATCAACATCACCCCAAAGCACCTGCCCATAACCATGCCCATAGACAGCGACCCCTACGTGCACAAGCTGCACACCGAGGACGGCGAGCTCGCGGTCTCTTCATCCCAGTACCAGTCCCGGGAGAAGGTTTTCTACGCCAAGAAGAATTTTCTGGGCCGCGCCATACGCATTGAGGGCGAGAACATCGGCGTGCTCGTGCTCGCGGACAAATCCCGCGGCGAATTTTCCAACCAAAACCGGCTCATGCTCGCCATCATTGCGGGCCAGATATCGTTCGCCCTGGAAGAGGCGCGCTCCCGGCAATTGAAGCGGGCGCAGGAGGAGCTCAACCGCGAATACGTAGGCATGTAGCTTGATTTTTTCTCGGATTGTGCTATCCTATGCGAGTATTCGCAGTTGAATGCCCGCCACGCGAGCCCTCACCGAGCGCCCTTAGCTCAGCGGATCAGAGCGACTGGCTTCGGACCAGTAGGTCGGGGGTTCGAATCCCTCAGGGCGCACCAGCGCCGTTAGCTCAGCTGGTAGAGCAGCTCCCTCTTAAGGAGACGGTCGGGGGTTCGATCCCCTCACGGCGCACCAAAAAACACCCTGCCGATTTGGCAGGGTGTTTTTTTGACTTCGGGTTATTGAGCGCTGGGCTGCTGGGGCTGCTGGGGCGGCGCCGCAGGCGCGGGCTCGCCCGAAGAGGCTCCCTTGAGCGCGTCTTTCAATGTCTTGCCCGCTTTGAATTTCGGGACAATCACGGTCGGAATTTTAATCCGTTCAGAAGGCTGCTGCGGGTTCACGCCCATGCGGGACCCCCGTGTGCGCGAGAGAAACGAGCCAAAACCCGTGAGCACGGCTTCCTTGCCCGCTCTCATGGCATCAATCACCACATGCACGAACGCGTCCATCACATCCTCCGCCTCTTTGCGCGACACATTGGCCCGGGACGCGATTTTTTCCAAGAGCTGATCCTTGTTGATTTTGTTGGGGTTAGGCATAATCCTAGCTCCATTGTATACCAACTCAAGCCTGCTGGCAACACGCCGGCCTAGACCTCAACCTCGGCATCCAGGCGCTCTATGGAGGTGGCTTTTCCGGTCTTTGAGTCCACCTCAAACACGACCGCGTTCACCTGGGCAATGCCGTGGTCCTCTATCTCATGGGTAATTGGCAGTTGGTTCAAAAACTGGCGCACGCGGCCCTCTCTCTCATCGCCAATCACAGAGTCGCGCATGCCGCACATGCCCGCGTCCGTAACGTACGCGGTCCCTTTGAGTAAAAGCCGAGGGTCTGCCGTGGGGACGTGCGTGTGCGTTCCAATGACCGCGGACACGCGGCCGTCCGCATACCAGCCGAACGCCTGCTTCTCGCTGGTTGCCTCCCCATGAAAATCAACAATTTTGACTTTTGCTTTGGTCCCAATCTCATCCAGTATCCTGTCCAGCGCTTCAAACGGGGAGTTAGACTGGGTCCGTATGAACACCTGGCCGATGAGATTGATGATGGCAACTTTTGTGACCCCGACTTCTATGATGCGCCATCCCTGGCCAGGCACATCGCCCACCCAGTTCGCGGGCCGGATGATGGGGTGCCTTGTGCCGGAAAACAGAACCATGCCCTCGTCTTTGTCCGGCCAGTGGTTGCCGCTCGTGAAAAAATCAACCCCTGCCTTTTGCACTTCAAAAAATCCGGCCTCGGTAAAGCCCTTTCCGTGCGCCATGTTCTCCCCGTTCGCAATCACCAAATCAAAATCATGCTCCGCTTTCCACTCGGGCAGAACCTTCACGACGGCGCGACGGCCCGGCTTGCCGTCTATATCTCCTAAGAAGAGTATTTTCATGCGCATGGAGTATACCAGATGATGCGCAATTATGCTAGACTCCTATAATATGATAAAACACGCGCCAGCACTCATGCTCGCCGTACTGCTGCTCGCACTCTATGGCGCAACGTTCAGCCGACATCTGTACCTGGAGGATAGCGGCGAGTTTGTTGCGGCAGCCCACACCCTCTCCATTCCCCACCCCTCCGGGTACCCCACATACCTCGCGACAACGAAGCTCGCATCTTTGATCCCCTTCCTGCCAACAGTGGTTGAGCGCATCAACTTTGTATCAGCCATCTGGACCATTGCCGCAGTGGTTCTGCTCTACTATGTCCTCGCGATGCTCTTCAAGAGCCGCCTGATTGCATTCTCGCTTGGTACGTTGTTCGCTATCGCCCCCCTAGTCTGGCAGCAGGCAACGTATGCGGAAGTCTATTCCCTAAATACGTTCTTTTTTGTGGTACTGATGTGGTCTGCGGCACATTACTATGAACGCAAAACTGACAAGCGGCTGCACTTGTTTTTCTTTTTGTACGGATTGAGCCTCACCAACCACTTCTTGCCGCTTGCTCTTGCTCCGCTCATACTCTTCTGGCTGCTTATAACGCATGTTCCGACGAAAAACGCGGGGTTGTATATGAAACTTGTCCTCGCGTGGCTTGCGGGGCTCCTGCCCTACCTCTACATCCCCATCAGAAACAGCATGAACCCCGCGTTCTCGTGGTTCGGGGGCGATGCCGCAAAAATACTTACATACAACATCGCCTATGGCTGGCGCCTGAACGAACACACGCTCTCGTACCTCGCTGACGTTGGGCGCGAAATGGCGGTAAGCTATGGGTTGATCGGCGCTGTTGCGTTCATCATTGGGTTAGGAGCGATGATGCGCTACAAGCACGAGGCGCGTTACTGGCTCCTAGGGGCTCTGTGCCTGCTTTCCATTGGTGTGGTGATTGTGCTCACCAACGGCAGGCCTTATACCGCGTTTGAAAGCCAGTTCTACCGGACCTTGTATGTTCCATTTTTGATGCTCTCGCTCCTGCCGATTGGCTACCTCCTGCAGAAAATGACGAAAAGCCGGTACAAGCTCATCATCTTCTACACTTCCCTCCTCGCCATCATGGCCTGGCCAGCAACAGACCTCGGCAAAAGGTTCCTGGCCAATGACCGTTCAGACTACGTGCTCATGGAAAATTACACGCGGGAACTTCTTGAAGCATTGCCTGCTGACGGAACACTGTATAGCCACCATGACCACATCATGAACGATACCCTGGTGTTCGGACTCGCGTACCAGAGGTATGTAGCTGACATCCGGCCGGATGTGGCCATTTACTCCCTGACACCGGTGTTCCCGCCGCCTGGTGATTTTCCCCTGCAAGAGGACCCAAAGCAGCCGTACGAACCAATCCTAAACGCTTACCTTGACCTGATGTATGAACCGGAAACAGTCAGTGCCACGTTCCCGCGGCCCTCGCATGGCTTGCCCGCGGCCATGCCCAAAAACTACGCAGCAGACAACCTCTACCTGCCTTCAGTGAATGACAATCTGTACCACCGGTCTTTGCTCGCCAAATACTACTACGACCTCGCGGCATATGCGTACGCAAAAGAGAATCTCGCAAGCGGCCAGCGCTTCCTGGTGCAGGCAATTGACTATGATCCGGAGCAATTCAGCGACTACTACCAACGCACGCTTGCCATCAGAAACCGCTACTTTAGTAATTGACGGAAAAGTGAGTTGATACTAGAATAGCCCTGTATTGCATTCACAGATTTTCTGTTGGGCCGACTCTGACGCACGCGGGTATCGTATAATGGTAATACCACAGCTTTCCAAGCTGTTGCTGGGGGTTCGATTCCCCCTACCCGCTCCAAAAAATCCGAAGCAATTCGGATTTTTTGATTGGCGTGGTATAGTTACAGCAGTATGTTTGCCTACGCAATCATCGCAACATTGGCCGTGAGCCTGATTTCGCTTGCCGGCATCCTGGTCCTCGCAAAAGAAACCCATGCCAAAGCGTGGATCCGCAGGTTCATCGGCCTGGCAGTGGGCACGCTCCTCGGAGCCGTGTTCTTTGATCTCTTGCCCGAGGCCATAGAGGCATTTGAGGAGCCCCGCCAAGCGTCTTTGATCATCTTGGCCGCAATCCTCGGATTTTTTGTGATTGAAAAAGCAATCCACTACCACCACTGCACCTGCGACGACGAAG
>CAYIMZ010000028.1:0-7138 GCA_964364695.1 uncultured Gammaproteobacteria bacterium
ACCCTCTCCCTTCGGGAGAGGGTCAGGGTGAGGGGACGCACAAGCTCACCGCAACGGTCAGCATCACCTATGAGCACACCGGCAACTTTGACTGGAAGACCACGCGCTACCGCACATACACACGCGTGTACGTGCCGAAAGGTTCAACGTTTGTCTCGGCGCGCGGCAACGAGGAGCCCGTCGCCATCACGGACGAGCACGGAAAAACCGTGTTCGCTACGTTCATCTCCATTGAGCCTCTGACTTCCGAGACTTTGTCGTTTACCTACACTCTGCCCAAGGATTTGACAAGCCGCATTGCAGAGGGCGAATATTCGCTGTATGTTCAAAAGCAGGGAGGCACTGTGCCGCATGATTTGACATTTGATATCACCGTTCCTTTTAAGATCAACCGACTAGAACCCGGAGGTGTTCTGGATAAAGACGGCTCATCCCGCGCGCTCGGCGCGTGGGACCTTGCGGAAGACCGCACCATCTCCTTGACGCAATAGGAGTCTTCTTTTATCCTCCCTCTCCCATTGGGAGAGGGTCGGGGTGAGGGGACGCATGAGCGAGGGTTCCGCACAGGTGTTTCAAATCCGCATACACAGCCTCTTGGTCTTTCATCACCTGCTCATCCGTGTACCTCTTGATGACATAACCCAGCTTTTCAAGACGTTTCTGACGCTCATCATCATGCTTAATAATAGCTGTGTCATTGTGGGTGTATCCATCCAATTCAACAATCAGCCTTAATTCATGGCAGTAAAAGTCAACTATGTACGCTCCAATACTATACTGCCTTCTGAATTTGTAACCTAGTTTACCATTCCGAACAATCTTCCATACCAAATTTTCTGATTTGGTGGAGTTTTTGCGCAGTGCTCTGCGCTTGTTGGTATGTTCTTTGTATATCTGCATGCAGAGGGAGAGGGAATATACTAACAGTTATCCACTATAGTACACGATATGCCCATTATAGACCATTTGTTTACGTATCAAAGCGGTGATACAATGGATAGGCCTGCCGTTAACCAAAAACCATATGATGATACACAAGTGCGATATCTGCAAGAAAGTAATTAAGGGTGAAGCGGTGAGGGTGGGCTATGAACGATTTAGCTTGCTGGGCAGCGAAATATGCGCAAAGTGCGGCAAGCCAGTGCTTGAGTTTCTCAATAAGCATAAACTCATTGGTAGTAAGGATTTTCAAGAAGCAATGGCCGTGGCGTGAGGACGACGCATCAATAAAGACAGGGCTTTGGGGCCTTGTCTTTATTATGTCAATGAGCGCTTGACGAGGAAGATTATTCTTGATAGGGTTAGTTGTTCATCGTTCCTAAGAGAGTTGCAAGCAATACAGAACATCCCTACCTTAAGAGGAGAGTCGAGATGCCGGTGGAGATCATTAGCACGGTTGAAGGGCTCTGCCAGGCGGGTCATGGTCAGCGTGAGCGAGTGGACGAGGACGCGCTGTGCGTGATCCAGGACGGTCCGGATGAAGCTTTTTGGGCCGCCATTTTTGATGGCAGGCGCGCTTGGCAGGAGGGTGGCAGGCACAACGAGCTTGCGACAAACCTCGATGCCAAAACCACAGGTCAGGCCGCGGCCTGGTTCGCGGTCAACGCTTTCCAGAAGTGCGTCCAAAGGGGACTGGCATCTTCTCCGATTGATGTCCTGTGTGCGGCCAACTTGCATTGGGGTGAGATGTTGGTACAGTTCGGCTATGACTTGGATGCTCCCGAGCACCTGCCTGGGTGCGCGGCGACCGTGCTACGCATTGACCAAGAGCGGAGGATCCTGAAGTTCGCGCATTGGTGCGATACGCGCATCATCCTGTTCTCGCCGGACGGGAAGCGCTTCATTCCTACCCTGGACAACATGGACCGGTGGGACCGCATCGTGCTCAAAGTTGCGTGCCGAGAACGCGCGCGTGCTCGGCACGAATCCGCGCAAGGCGTTGTACGAGACCGACTACAGCGAGCATACGGATCTCATCAACCCCATTGAGCTGGATACGCGCCACCGCGCCCTGGAGAACATGGACCACGAGGCAGGCATCGGTGTGCTCAATGGCATGGAGTCCGCGGTGGAGTTTATGCAGGTTGGCGAGATCCCCATCGGCGGGTGGGAGTATTTACTCCTTGCAACAGACGGGCTCTCGTTCCCCACAGGAGTGGATGACCCATACGACTGGGAGGAGATGGTCGCGTTCATGCTCGAGCACAAGCTGGACCTGGAGGCGCTCGCGGATGAGATTCGGAGGCGCGAGAGCACGGACATGGAGGATTTCTGGACCTATCCGCGGTTTGCGTTCCACCGGGACGCGACCGGCGTGCTGCTACGGCTTTCACGCTAGAGCCCGGATCCCCGTGTGTATCAGTTGTCCTTGGGGAGGTGCGCCCTGTGCGTGCCTCCCTTTTTTTTGTCTTTATTATTGACTGAAAGGCCGTTTTCGCATAAGATGAATTGACGCATAACCCCTCACCCTAGCCCTCTCCCAGAGGGAGAGGGCACACACCATGAGTTTATTTGTATCAAAAATCGGCATTGATCTGGGAACGGCCAACACCCTGGTGCACGTGCCCGGGAAAGGCATCATCCTCAACGAGCCCTCGGTGGTTGCGGTGTCTTTGCGCGACCGCGAGGTCTTGGCGGTGGGGGACGAGGCAAAGCAGATGCTCGGCAGGACTCCGGACACCATTGTGGCGTCGCGGCCCTTGCGCGATGGCGTGATTGCGGACTACAAGACCACCGAAGCCATGCTCAAATACTTCATCAACAAGGCCGTGGGTTCCATCCGCCTGTTTCGGCCGGAAGTGATGGTGGCGGTGCCTGCGGGCATCACCTCAACCGAGCGCAGGGCAGTGATTGATGCGACAATCGCCGCAGGAGCAAAGGCCGCATACATCATCAAAGAACCCATTGCAGCCGCAATAGGCGCCAACATTCCCATCGGAAGCGCGTCCGGGCACATGATCATTGATTTGGGCGGCGGCACCAGCGAGATGGCGGTGATTTCGCTCGGCGGCATTGTGGCGAACAACTCGGTGCGCATCGGCGGCAACAAGTTTGACAGCGCCATCATGGAACACATCCGGCGCAAGTACAATCTCGCAATCGGCGAGCGCAGCGCAGAGGAAATCAAAATCAGCATTGGCTCCGCGCTGTACCTGCAGAAGAAGATGTCCTCCGAGGTGCGCGGTCGGGACATGGTGAGCGGGCTTCCGCGGACCGTCACCGTGAGCTCGGATGATGTCACCGAAGCGATCCAGGCCGAGCTTGAGGGAATCATCGCATCAGTCAAAACGGTCTTGCAGAACACTCCGCCCGAGCTTTCCGCGGACGTGATTGACAAGGGCATTGTGCTCTCCGGCGGCTCCAGCCTGTTGCGAAACATGGATCGTTTGATTGCCCAGGCAACCGGCGTGCCGGCCTACACCGCGGATGAAGCGCTCCTGTGCGTGGCAAAAGGAACTGGTGTTGCTTTGGAAAACCTGGAATCCTACAAGCGCTCCATTCTCGCCACGAGCTGACGCGAAGCGTCATCCCGAGTGAAGCCGAGGGATCTGATAAGAAAAATGCGAGCCCTGTACCGCTTGGTGGGTACAGGGCTCTGGCAGGATTGCGCGGCCACGAGCTTGCTAGGCCTTTGCTGCGCCGTCCGCGAAGACCACGACCATCCTGCGCTCCGGCACGTACAACTCTTGGAGCCCGTCTACGTCATCCGGAATCAGCATGCGCTGGAAGCAGCATTCTCTTGTGCCCGGGTATCCCCACCCTTGGTCAATGAACCAGATGCAGAACACTCCTCCTTCCGTGGTCTGCAGGCGAGTCACGCGTCCCTTGGACTCCCCACGGACCCTTGCCGGAGCCATGCGGTACACCTCTGCGCCGTGCGCTCTCTGCGCGAGCCTTGTGATGCGCGTACAGTACGTCGCGAGGTCAGTGACCTCCTGTGCTATGGCCCTTTCTGTTGCTTCGGTTTGCGTCATTGGTCTCTTCTCCCCGATGGAAAAGCGTTGGTTGGGAAAGGGCTCTCCGTACAGAACCAAAAAAGCTGACCTTTTGCGGAAGATCAGCTTTTTTGGTTCTATGGGGTTTATGTATGCCCAAACGTGCCGATCTTCCGGTCAGCTAAAAAAGAAGTAAAAGCTAAATGAATTCCGGAGTTGGCTGTACATACGATATGCCCAGTATACCGCGTCCACAGGGCTTGTCAAATCTCACTTTTCAACTTGTCAACTTGTTGACGAACTCCTATACTTATTTGTATACTACACGCATGCACGAGCACATTCTTTCGTACCTGCAAAACGCGTCCAAGAACGGCGCCTTGGCGCACGGCCACGCGCTCATCGGGCCAACAAGCTCCGGAAAGATGGAACTGCTTGAGGATTTTTTAAAAGGGTTTTTCAATGCGCAATCCTTGGGGCACCCGGACATCAGGATTATAGAGCCCCAGGAAGACGTCATCACCATCGGCGTGATACGGGAAGCGCGCTCTTGGCTTTCCATGACGCCCCTTGCCTCGGATAAGAAAGCGCTTGTCATCAAGCATGCGGAGGCCATGAACGCCGAGGCGCAGAACGCCTTCTTGAAAATACTGGAAGAGCCGACCCCGAGCACGTTCATCTTCCTGCTCGCAAGCCATAGCAAGCGGATTCTTGCGACCGTGTATTCGCGCGTGGTTGCCCTGCACTTCGCTCCGAACGCGCCCGAGGCTTTGGGCGCAAGCCCCAGCCACCTGATACACTCACTCGTCGCTTTACCCGGCGCGCCCGAGCGCATGCGCGCCTGGCTTGCCGAGGGAATCGCAAAAGAAGACATGCGCCCTTGGCTTGCCGAAGCCCTGCCAACCCTCCGGCGCCACCTCAAAAGCCGGCGTTCTCCCGCAATTGCCCTGGCCATCCGCAGCCTCATTGAGGCCTTGGCGCGCCCCAAGGGCCAGAACTGGCAGCTCGCGGCAGAGCGCCTCATCATTTCACTATAAAAGCAACATGCGTAGTAAACTATTACTGTTGACACTTGCGGGAATCGCTCTGCTCGGAGCCGCGTGCACCCCAGCTCGCTCCAACCTTGAGGCAGACGGCGGAGTCTGGGTTTCCACGGACCGCGGGGAAACGTTTGAACAGCGTTCAACCATCTACGAGGACCGCGTGTCCAAAAAAACCATTGGCGAGGTGAACGTGGCGCGTTTCGTGTTTTCCCCGGCTGATTCAGCCAAGATGTTTGCCGTAAGCGAGAGGAGCGGGCTCTGGTTCTCCTGGAACCAGGGATTTTTCTGGGACTTGATTCTTCCCTCAACCGACGTTTCGGACCTCGCCGTGCATCCCGAGAACCCGAGCCGCTTATATGCGGCAGTGGGGAGCGCGGTCGCTGTGTCCCAAGACGAGGGCGTGCACTGGAAGAGCGTGTACACGAGCGACAACCCGGGCATTGCAATTACGAGCGTGGCCGTAAATCCGAGCGCCCCTTCCACGGTGTACGCGGCCACGAGCATCGGGGACGTGCTCATTTCGGAAGACAGCGGCACCTCCTGGCGCGTGCACGCGTCGCTCGGCGGCGGGGTGCAGCTTTTGCGCATGCAGTTCCACCCGAATCGCCGTGACACCATGTACGCGCTTGCGCCGGGCAAGGGGCTCGCGAGAAGCATGGATGCGGGAAAAACCTGGAGCTACTTTGACGAAGTGTTCAGCCCGTACACGGGAACCAACGACCCCCGCGATTTTGCGCTCATTCCCTCGGGAGTCGTGTACGCGTCCAGGTACGGACTGCTGCGCAGCCTCAACCATGGAGAAGACTGGGTCAGCCTGCCTTTGATTTCGGGCTCCCCGCCCCGGGACGCGAACGTGTACTCGGTTGCCGTGAACCCCACGAATCCGCTTGAGGTGTTCTATGGCACCACGTCCACGCTGTACCATTCCCTGGACGGCGGGTTTAACTGGATTCCGCGGCCTTTGCCTTCCACCAGAACCGCGAGAGCTTTGGCGCTGCACCCGGCCAACCCCTCGGTGCTGTTCATGGGCTTAAGCATTAGCAGGAGATAGTATGGCGTTTGCAGAGCACGCGAAGCACAGCCGCGAGCGCTTCCTTGAGGCGATACAAAAACTCCGCACCGGCCGCAGCCACCCGGACATGGTGGCTGACATAAGCGTACAAGCCTACGGAACCGAGACTCCGCTCGCGGGCCTCGCGAGCACCTCAATCCAGGATGCCCGGACTTTGCTCATTGAACCCTGGGACAAGAACATTATAAAAGATATTGAAAAGGCGGTGATTGCCGCAAACCGCGGCCTCTCGGCGAGCGTTTCCGGGAGCGTCATCCGCGTGTCTATCCCGCAGATGACGCAGGAGAACCGCCTTGCCGCGGTAAAGTCCCTCAAGGAGACCTTGGAGAAGGCGCGCGTTTCCGTGCGCCTCGGCCGGGAGGACGAGAAAAAGCGGATTGAGCGCGAGGCAAAAGAGGGAGATCTCTCAAAAGACGAGCGCGAGCGCGCCATCAAAAAGCTGGACCAGGAAACACGGGACGCAGTCCAGGAGCTGGAGCGCGCGAGCGCAGAAAAAGAGCGCGAGCTTATGTCGCTGTAACGTATGCTTATTACGGCCATCGGATTCATCATCATCCTCGGATTTTTGGTTCTGGTCCACGAGGCCGGGCATTTTGCCCTCGCCCGCTTGTTCGGCATCGGGGTGGAGGAGTTCGGGCTCGGGTTCCCGCCCAAGCTTGTGAGCAGGAAAAAGGGGGAGACCGTGTACTCCCTGAACGCGATTCCGCTCGGCGGGTTCGTGAAAATCAAAGGAGAGGACGCGGAAACAGCCAATGATCCGGACAGCTTCGGCGCAAAGCCTGTCTGGCAGCGCGGGCTCGTGATTGTCGCCGGGGTCTCCATGAACGTGGTTGCGGGCTGGCTCTTGCTCGTCATCTTATTTATGACGGGTGCGCCGACTGAAAGCGGAGCCGAAATAGAACAGCAGTACATGCATAGCCAGCGCCTGGTGGTGGTGGAGGTGCTCCCGGGCTCTCCTGCCGAATCTGCGGGCCTTGCGGTTGGAGACGCCATTGTGTCAGCGGACAACGTCCCGTTCACGAGCATAGACGCATTCCAGAAGTTTGTGGATGAGCGCACGGGCTCACCTTTTGAGCTTGCATATGAAC
>CAYIMZ010000029.1:0-2075 GCA_964364695.1 uncultured Gammaproteobacteria bacterium
GCCGGTCTGCGTATCAACGTACGGGGCCGTGATGTACAGCATGGCGTACAGCGCCCACCCCGCAATGATGGAAAACAGGGTGATGCGCATGGCTCCCGCGAACACCCGCAGATCGTCCAAGTCGCCCAGCCGGTGACGCAGGAGTAGCCACAAGACGAGAACGTTCGCGATGCTCGCGATGGAGAACCCCAGGCCGAGCCCGGCAACGCCCATGGACAGAGAGAGCTTGAGCGAGAGGTAGATGTTGAGGCCGAGCGACAGCGCGCTCACAATGACCGGGGTCTTGGTGTCCTGCAGGGCGTAGAACACGCGCGCAATGAGCGGAATCAAACTCTGCGCAAACAGGGAAATTGCGAAAAAGGAAAGCGTGCGCGCCGTGAGAATGGTGTCTGTCCAATCAAACGCCCCGGCGCCTAAGACTAACCGCACGATGTGTGCGCGCAAGAGGATGATGAAGATGGATGACGGGATGGCGATGAACAGGATGCGGCGCATGGCTTTGGAAAACGACGCGATGAGGTGGGGCACGTCCTTTTTAACCCATGCTTCGCTGAAGAGCGGGAAGTACGCGAGCGCAAGAGGAATGGCAAAAATGCCGATGGGCACGTTCTGCAGGTTGTTTGCGGCGTTGAAAATGGCGACCGAACCAACGGCGAGCGTTGAGCCGATGATTGTGGACACCACCTGGTTGATCTGGCTCGCGGCCAAACCGAACGTGCGCGGCAGCATGAGCCAGCCAATCCTGCGCACGCCGGGCAGAGTGAGATTGACGCTCGGCGAGTACTTGAACCCAAGGCGCGCAAGCGACGGGAACTGAACCAGGAAGTGCAAAAACGCGCCGAGTACTACGCCCCAGGCCAGGCCCTCTATTCCGAACAAAGGCACGAGAAGGAGGATGCCGAGGATGATGCCGATGTTGTACGCGACCGGAGCAATGGCAAACGCGGTAAACCTCTTGAACGCGTTGAGGATGCTAGAGGTGACGTTGGAGAGCCCGAGGAAGAGGATGCCGATGAGCATGATGCGCGTGAGCTCCGCGGTTGCAAGCCGCTTTTCCAGATCAAACCCCGGGGCAATGAACCGGATAAGCTCGGGCGCATAGATGAACGCGAGCAGGCCGAGGATGAACAGGGTGATGAGAATAACGTTGAGGATTGAGTTCGCGATTCTCCAGGCCTCCTGCTTATCCTTGTGCCAGTATTCTAAAAAGACGGGGATGAACGCCGCGGACAATGCGCCCAACACCAGGGTGTTGAAGATGAGGTCAGGCAGCCTGAACGCGGCATAGTACGTATCCAATGTATCCCCTGCTCCGAACGTGGAAAACAGGAGCCTGTCGCGGAACAACCCCAAGCCGCGCGAGAGCAATGAGAACGCCGCAATGATGATTGCGCCGCCGGCTGCGGTTGTGGTTAATTTTTTTCGGAGGGTTTTGACTGTCATTGCGAGGAGGCTTTCGTATGTCATTGCGAGCGAAGCGAAGCAATCTTATCAACGCATCAAAAGCCTGTTGTTGACAATAAGCTCCCACGCGACGATAAGATTGCTTCGTCGGCGAGTACGCCTCCTCGCAATGACAACTAAATATGTGCTATTCTACCATATTTTTAGTATAAAAAAAAGCCGGCATCTCAGAGAGACACCGGCGGCGACTGTTGGGTAGTCGCAAACCCATCTGGGGGTCATATCATTGAGCTGACCTCCTTGCTCGAAAGAGCGGTTGTATCCGCGTCATCGCCGACGTTGTATGGGCGATGACTGCGGAAAGGAACTACGTGTCAGGCTTGAAAGCCCCTACCGGTTTATCCAGCATGGCTCTAAGCCTGTGTTGGTCAGGCGGTCGCGGCGGCCGGGGCGCGGTGGCCGTTGCGCTTGACCACTTTCTGCCTGGGGCCGAAAGTGGCATCGGCGAAGGCGCGGGCCGCCTCCAGCTTGCGCTGGTGCTCGGCCTCGGCCTGCCTTTTGGCCTCTTCGGTGACCGCTCGCTCCTCGTCCCGGATGGCCTCGTTGCGGCGCCGGGAGCCGAGTTCGTCGATCTGCCGAGTTGTGAGCTTCATCTCCGGCACGCACTTGGC
>CAYIMZ010000029.1:2175-6939 GCA_964364695.1 uncultured Gammaproteobacteria bacterium
GATTGACCAGTCCGAAGGGTAGCGCAAAGAGATTGAGTACGGAGTGGCTCGGCTGCCCGCTTGCTTCTGCAGGATCAAGGAGTATCCGCTCTTGGCGCTCGGGTTCAACAAGTCGTACGGCTTGATGCTGAACGGAAGCTTATAGGCGACTTTCGCGACGAGCACGTTTCCCGGACTCACCTGCAGCCAGTTGCCGAACACGGTCTTGCCGAACTCGTTGGTGATTCGGGTTCCGGTCGCCTCGTCTATAATCACCTTGCCCTCAATGCGAGCAAGCTCTTCATCATCCTGGTAGTACACCTGCGGAGTTTCAAACAAAGACGGCTGGGGCGGCTTGGTTCCGGTGAATGAGATGAGCTCGCTGCCCGCGGGCGCGTACACGCGCGCGTAGTCAACATTGTTCACTCCGGTAAACGAACTGCCAGGGTCGCCCGCGTGCTCGCGGACAATGGTGAGCTCGGCTGTGGCGTTGCCCTCTGCGTCAATCACCACTTCCTGGCTCCATGATTCATCAATGACCCCGTCGGTTTTGCCGCCGCCGATGTTCGCGTGGATCACGGAGAGGTAATCAGTGTTTGACGCTGCTACGGACGGCTGCCATCCGCGCAGCTTGAACGCCTGGTTCGCGTCCTGGTCATTGAAGTAGAGCAGGATGTTCTTTTCGCTGATTTCGGATTTCACCAGGCCGAGCGTTGCCAGCATATCGGGCCCGTTCGCGGCGAGGAGCTTTTCCAGCACCCGAGGCAAGAGCTCGCCGATGTACGCCTTTGGCTTGTTTTCCTCCTTATCATACTCAAGTTCAACCGCGGTCTGAATTTCTGAAAGTACGTTGGCGCTCGTCAAGGTGACCCCCTGTTCCGGAAACTCAACAGGGCCCGTGAGCGCGAGGAGCTTTTCCAAAGTGGTGGCCTGCACCGCAATCACGCCGTCTACCGTGGAGAAGCCCGCGTGCTCCAAAAACCAGACGACCTTCGCGGCGCTTGTCGGCCAGTCCGGGTACCAGTTCGCGTCCTGCAGCTCCCACCTCGCATTGAGGAGGGAGAGGGGCTTTGGCGCTTTGACGTGTTCGGATAAGTACCCCTGGAAATCGTAGGAGCCTCCGCCGGGCACGTCTATGTTCGTAACCGCTCCTTTGCTGACATCAACGAACGCGAGGCTGCCGATGAACCCGCCGGCCGGGCGCAGCTCGTTGTTGTTCTGGAAGAGCACAACATAGCGCTTGGGCTCTGTTGCACCCAACAACTCCGAAAGGACGGTTGAGAGCGAGAGCGCATCCGCAATTGCCGCGTTCACGCGGGGCAGAGCCTCGCGCGCAGTTATGAACTGCTCCTGGTGTTCAGGAGGCACGGCATCAAGATTAATCGCATCCAGGTGGTTGCGCGCGCTCGCAAGGTGCGGCAGGCTCGCGGAGAGCGACGCGCTCATGCGGGCGAGGAACTCGGTTGCGCTCGTGTTGGCTGGCATGCTGATTGCGTCCGCAAGGTACTGCCCTGCCGAAGCCAGCTCCTCGCCTGCGCCAATCGCGGCAGTGGCATCCTGGCCCGCCGGCAGAACGGCAACGAGCGCGCGCAGGCTTGGGTTGAGCTCGTCCAAACTCGCGCGGGCCTCGCTGAAATTCGCCTGCGCCGAGGCGAGGTCCAAGGAGGCAATATCCGCATACCCTGCCTTGGTGGCGCCGAGCACCGCGCCCTTGAGGAGGCGCATCTGCTCGGGCGCGGTTTCCAAAAACTTAACCGGCAGCATGGCAGCGCTCGCGATGAGCGCGAACACCGTGAGCTTGCGGTAGAGGCGCTGGGGCGGCCGCGCAAACACGGACGCGTAGTTTTTCGCCCCCTCGCACACGGCCCTCCCTGCAACGAGCCCGTACGTTCCGGCAGCGCCGAGGACGCGGTAGATGCCCGCAATGGCGAGGGTCATGAGCTTGATGGGAATCACCAGCAGCGCGCGGAAGAGCGCAATCACCGCAAAGAACGCATGCTGGATGAGCCAGGACGCGGTGTTGCCCAAAGCCCGCGCAACGCGGACCGCGCCGCGGTTTCCCGCCTCAACGAGCGAGAGCAAAACCGAGAACGCAAGCAAAAATCCGAGCGGAATGGAGAGCGCGAATTCAAACAGCCAGCGGAACACGGAACGCGGTAACGCCACGATAACGGCGCTCACGCGATCCATGATCCCTGAAAACGAAAACGAAGAGCGCTGATTCCGCGGACGCTTCGCGCGCCCGGAGCGGCTCTTCTTTCCCAGCAGGTCAATGGTGATGCGGCTCGCGTTGCTCTTGTACGCTGCCTGGGCTTCGGCGCGCAAGCGCGCAACCTCGCGGATATACCGCGGGTTCTCTTGGGCGATCCGCCCGCCCGTACCCAAGGCCGCTGCGGCTTGAGAGGCGCCTCTCTCCGAGCGCTCCCACTCCCCGAGCAAGCGCACCACATGCGGGGAGCGCGTGCTTTCGTCGCGGCGCACCGCGAGCACATGGGCGGCAGGACTGGATTTTTTCGCGGCCGCCGGCGCGGCTGGTGGTTTTTTGGCGAGCGCTTGGGCAAGGGCCTCGCGCTTGTGCGCGTAGGAGCGCTTGGTCACCAAGGCCTCGTAGTCATCTGTGTGTATCACCTTCTTGGTAATTGAAAAATCAAGATGCCCTTTGGCATCCCGCGCGGTTTTCCGCGATGACAGTGATGTGAATTTTGTTCCGGTTTTATATTTTGTTTCTGCCATGCATGGGGATAAATGCTACGGATTTATTATACCATAATCCGGTTGTATACATCAACGGTGTGCTGCGCTGTTTTTTCCCATGTAAACCGCTTGGCCCGCTCCCGTCCGAGCGAGGCGAGCGCATCCGCAACTTTGTGCGAGCCCGCCACGCGGCTGATCGTGTCCGCGATGTCCTGGCTGCTCTCCGGATCAACATACTCCGCCGCGTCTGCCATGACCTCGGGCAGGCTGCCCGCTTTGGCGCACACCACGCTCACGCCGCGCGCCGCGGCCTCAAGCGCGGGCAAGCCGAACCCCTCATACCGCGAGGGGAACACAAAGCACTTGGCGCTGCGGTACAAGCCATCCAGCATACTCTCCGAAACCTCGCCCGTAAAAATAACGTCGGAGCGAACATCACTCTCCGCAAGGCGCGAGTCCGCGTACGCCCTGACGCGCTCGTAGAACGCGTCGGTTCTGCCGGCCAGGACGAGCTGCCAGTTGCGGCCGTGCCGCGCGCGCAGGAGCGCGTAGGCATCAATGAGCTTTTCCAGATTCTTGTGCGGATACGCGCTGCCCACGTACAAGAGGTACTGCTTGGCGATGCCGAATGTTTCGGACAGCAGGCGGTCAAACTGGGGCGTGTTGCGCATCACGTCCGTGCCCAGCAGCATCTGCTCCACCCCGAGGTGCACCACCGCGACCTTTTCCTCGGGCACTCCGAGGTGCCGGACCATGTCCCGCTTGACGAACTCCGAGACCGCAATGACTGCGCGCGCTTTTTTGACCGCGTTCCGGAGCACGCGGTTAAATCCCCGCACCTTGAGGCGGTACTGCCACAGGGGCAGGGTGGTTGCGCGCTCATGCGGAAAATGGAACGCAATCAAATCGTGGATGGTGACAATGTAGGGCGCTGGGCACCAGTACGGCACGTTGAAATGCGTGAAGTGCATGAGGTCAACCCGAGCCCTCCTGATGAGGCCGGGCATGGCTAGATGCTCGGCAATGCCGTAGTGCGGCACGTCCGCACGGACAACAGTGAACCGCGAAGGGTCAAGCGAGAGCGCGTCCGCGACCTCGCCCGCTACGAACAGCGTGTAGCGGTGGCCGTCGGAGCGCTTGGCCAATGCCAATACGAGCTCTTCGGCGTACCTGCCGATGCCGCGGTGGCGCGTCCCATAGAGCCTGCAATCAATGCCGATGCGCATGTTCAATCACGCTTAAGGTGTGCTGCGCGGTTTTGTCCCACCCGAAACCCGTGCTCGCGAGCAAGCCTGCGGCGCGCAAGCGGCGCGCCACGCTTGGCTTGGTGAGAATCTCGCGAAGGGCGAACGCGAGCTCGTCCACGCGGTGCGGGTTCACGAGGAGCGCTGCTCCCCGCGCGATTTCGCCCAAGGACGAGGTAGCGCTCGTAACCACCGGAATCCCGCACGAGAACGCTTCCAGAACCGGGAACCCGAACCCCTCGTAGAAGCTCGGGTACGCGACAACGGATGCGAGCGAGTACAGCGCGGGCAGCTCCGCCTCGGGAACTTCGCGCACTACGTGTATCCTATCACGAAACTCGCTCTCGCGCACGGCGCGGAACAGGCCCCCGGACTTCCATCCTCTGTGCCCGGCAAAGAGGAGGCGCACGTCGGCAACATCGGACGGGTAGTGCGCCGCGAGGTGGGCAAACGCGGCCAGCGTTGCCTCGCAGTTCTTGCGCGGGTTTATGGTTCCACTCTGCAGGATGTACCTGCCGCGTGGCAGGCCGTACGTGGCGCGCACGCGTGCGAGCACAGTGCTGTCAATTATGGGCCGAAAGGCCGAACCAATGCCCGAGTGCACGGTATACACCTTGTCGCCGCCGATACCGTAGGCTGCGATGACGTCCTGCCTCGTGGATTCCGAAACCGCGATCACGGCGTCCGCGCGCTCGCACAAGCGCCTCGGGTCCATGAGCGCGTGCCAGAGCCGCTGGCGGAGCGTAAAGTACTGCGGAAAAAATTCGTACGAGAGGTCGTGCATGGTGAGCACGGTTGTTGTCTGCTGCGACCAGGCGCCGTACATCATGCTCGGGAAAAAGAGCAC
>CAYIMZ010000030.1:0-6606 GCA_964364695.1 uncultured Gammaproteobacteria bacterium
AGGAGGCCAGGCGCAGCTTTTCGGAAAGCGTTTTTACGGCTGCGGGCTCTGCTTCAAACAGCCACACTACGTACTCGCCGTGAGTTTCGCCGCCAATGGCGTAGGCAAGCTTTTTGCGGCCCAGCGCGAACATGTGCTTTACCTCGGCCTGGCTCTCTGCGAGCAGGCTCGCTACTTGTTTGGTATGCTCCTGGATCTGGTCCGGGCTGTTGCTTCCGGCCAAGAGCAAGCATAATTCATAGGGTTGCATAATCCAAACCCTACCATAGTCTTGCGAAATGTGCAAGTATACCCGTATGGCAGAGTCTTTTTTGATTTTAGGGAGCAACCCGAGCATCTCGTTTGCCGAGATGTTCCATGCATCCGGCGCCAACCCCGGCCTGGTTTCCGTTTTTGGCCCGCAGGCAGTGATTGTTGATGACGAAGCTTCGGGCCAGAGAGCGCCGCTCGTCTTGGGCGGGGTTCCCAAGTCAGGGGTGATTGTTGATGAGGTCCTGGGGCTTGATGCTTCCCGCATCGCGTCCATCCTGAAGAAGCACGTCCGGCCGGACCAAAAATTTCACTTCGGATTGAGCGCATATACTATTTCCGGCAGCGGCATCAACCAGTCAAAGTTGAAAGCGCTGGGCCTTGAGGCCAAGAGGCTGTTAAAAGAACAGGGCGCGTCCGTGCGGCTCGTTGAGTCGCGCAGCGGGAACCTTTCATCGGTTGACGTGATGAAGAACAAGCTGGTTGAAAAGGGAGTTGAGCTTTGTCTTTTTGGGATTGATGGAAAATTTCTAGTCGGCAGGACGCAAGCAGTGCAGCCTTTTGAAGAATATTCGGAGCGGGACTACGGCAGGCCGGGCCGCGATGCCAAGCGCGGCATGCTTCCTCCAAAGCTCGCGCGCATCATGATTAACCTTAGCGCTGCGCCGGAAGGATCATTAATCCTTGACCCGTTCTGCGGCTCTGGCACGGTGCTGCAGGAGGCGCTCTTGCTCGGGTACCGCGCCATTGGCACTGACATTGATGAAGATGCCATCCGAGATACCAAGAAAAACATTGAGTGGCTGGTGCGCGAGCACGAGGAAGAGCTTCCGGAGCCAAAGATAGAGGCAATGGACGTGCGCAAACTGGATGAGACAGTCACCGAATCGTCAGTTGACGCCATTGTGACAGAAGTTGATTTGGGCCCTCCCTTGCAGGGGGGCGAAACAGAAGGCAAGGTTCGTTCAGTTGAAAAGAGTTTGTCCGAATTCTATGCGGAAGCTTCGGGTTTGATGCGGTATGCTTTGAAGCCGGGTAGCCGCGCAGTCATCGCGTGGCCGTACTTTGTTGAGCGCGGCATTATGATTTCTGCGTTTGAAAAACTTGGAGAGCTGGGATTTAACGTCGTTGAGCCGTACCCGGCCGAATTCCAAAAAACATACCCCCTGTCAAAACGGGGCACGCTCTTGTACGGCCGCAAGGATCAGCACGTGTTTCGGGAGATTGTGATGCTGGAGAAACAGTAAAAAAAGAGGGCGCGGTACAGGACCGGCCCTCCTGAACTTCCGCTAAGGCTATCTGATGTTACTGATAACCCAGAGAGGCCTGTTAGGGCTCTCAACAGCGCCCGTTCCTGCGGCGTTGTTTTTGCGAGATCAGCGGATCACCCCCTCTCTGTACGTTGAGGGTAGCGGACCCTCTCAACGCAGAGAGGGGGTGCGGATGAGTCGCGGAGTCATCTGCATGGCGTGGCACGCCTTGATTCGGAAGAGCTGGTACATCCAGAGCCTCCATCTATGGTGTGGACGGTTGACGAACTGCGGCTTGTGCGCCACAGGCCACTCCGCTGTGAGAGGTGAACAGCAAAAAGGGCAATACGCCCTCCATTGGTACTTATATTATAGAACGCCTAGATGGTCTGTAGAAGTGGAAAACTAGGTGGCGAACCTAAAGTAGCACACATCCCCGTCTTTCACGACGTATTCCTTGCCTTCCAGGCGCATTTTGCCTTTCTCTTTTGCCCCGTGCTCGCCGCCCAGTTCAACAAAATCCTGCCAGGAAATCACTTCAGCCCGGATAAAGCCTTTTTCAAAGTCAGTGTGGATTTTACCGGCTGCCTGCGGAGCCGTGCTCCCGTTCTCTACGGTCCAGGCCCGGGTTTCCTTGGGGCCGGACGTAAAAAACGTAATCAGATTCAGCAAACCATAGGACGCGGTGATGAGCCTATCAAGCCCCGAAGCCTGCAAGCCCAAATCAGCCATCATGGACCGGGCATCTTCCGGCGGCAGTTCCGCGAGTTCGGATTCAATTTTTGCGGAGATGATGACTTCGTTGGCTTGCTTTGGTTCGCGCGCTGCCTCGCTCTCATCCACGTTCAAGACGCGCAGCATGGGTTTTGCGGTGATGAGCGAGAGTTCGCGGACTGATTCTTTTTCCGCGCCTATCAAATCCGCTCCCCGCGCCGGTGTGCCGTTATCAAGTTCGGCTTTTATCTTTTCCAGCGCCCCTGCGGCAAGCACGGCGCTTTTGTCGCCGCTCTTTGCCTTGCTGCGCTCGTCTTTCAGGCGCCGTTCAACAGTCGCAAGGTCAGCCATGGCAAGCTCCAGCATGATGATGGCCTCATCGCTCTCCGGATCAACCCTGTTTTCCACGTGCGTGACCTTGCCGTCCTTAAAATTCCGCACCACGTGAGCGACCGCATCCACCTCGCGGATGTTTGCCAGGAACTTGTTGCCCAGGCCCTCGCCCTTGTGGCTGCCCTTCACCAATCCCGCAATGTCCACGAACTCAATGGTTGTTGGGATGGTTTTTTCGGATTTGGAAATCTGCGCAAGTTTATCCAGCCGCTCGTCAGGAACCGCAACCACACCCACATTGGGGTCTATGGTGCAGAACGGAAAGTTTTCGGCAGGCACCTGCTTTTTGGTCAAAGCGCGGAACAGGGTTGATTTGCCCACGTTGGGCAGGCCCACAATACCGATTGCAAATGACATAGCTGGTATAGTAGAGCACTTTTAGGGTTTTGGCTAGTATTTTTTAGTTGGGATGATATACTGGTGGTATAGGAAAATTAATAGAGATTATATGCGAGAAACTCAATCACCACAGGAGGGATATGCAGACTGGAAAGCGCCTGAATCAGGAGCCGAGACTGCGCCTGAACAAGCAGAAGCGCTTTCCGCAGAAACGCCCGAGGGTCTGATAGAGGCAGTGCCCGAAGAAGAGCGTGGCGTATTGCGGAGAATGGGGGAAAAGATTTTTGGCAAGCGGGCCATTGAGGAAGTGGCAACCAGCATCCGCGCCCAGGCCGAGCTCATGCGCGAGCTTGGGAGCGGAGTCAAGAAGGACGGAGTTACCTGGAAAGGGATTGATAAGAAGCGGGCGGGGTTTTACGCAACCTATGCCATGATGGGCGCTGTTGCCGCGGAGCTTGGTTCCCCGGATTCAGCAGAGGCCGAAGAGGGGGATGCGCACGATGCCGAACTCAAACAGATTATGTATGATGCCATGCCGCACACACCTGGCGGCAATATTTTGACGTCAGAACAGTTGTCCGAGAGCCAGAAAATAGCTTTCCTAACAACCTATGAGTTACGGCGGCAATTTGTTGAGGAAGGCGGAACACCCGCACAATACGAAATGCAAGTTGAAGATATATGGGATGTACAAAAAGAACTGGAAGGTGAAAAATCTTACTATGAGAAAAGCAGAGAAGAAGCAGTTGCCGGCTGGTGCGGACGCATACTAGAACAATACGGCAAACAATCAGATCTTGACGAACGGCAAATTCGTGTTTTGGATAGTACAGTTGGCGCTGTAGACGCAATTGATGGTGTGACCGCGCAGGAAAGGATTATTTTTAAAGATGCCGCTATTCGCGCTATCCAAGAGTCGGGCAATGATGGGGACGCGCTTCGGGACAAGCTCACTAAATTGCTTCGGGTTACGGAAGCAGTGCAGAATCATCCGGATCCGCATCAGCCTCAAAATTCAGAGAATTTTCATCTGGAGCGCTTGTATGATCAGGTACTGTCCGGCGATACCGGACCAAATGAAAGTATTAAGCGGGCGCTGACCGAAGATAATCCATTTTCCGAGAGCAGCGGCGGCACGCCCGAAGAGCGACGCGGTCAAACAACTGAACAACAAGAGCAAGAGAGCACAGAAGCAACTCAAAATTTAGGCATAGAGATTCCAACAGCTATGGAGCTGGAATTCAGCGACAAGTACAATGGTGCGGAACAAGGACAGATTCAGGAATATGTGAATATAAATTTAGAAGAACTGCAGGAGATGGATTCCCAATTTTCGTGGTGGGAAAATAAATATGGGCACAAGTCCGAATTCCAGGCATTTGAAGATGCAACCAGACAACACATCGAGGGTGAATTAACGCGGTTGCAGCACATAGTTGAAGATGTCAAAGATCCGAATGCAGGTAAGGTTAGGGCAATCGTACAAGGCTATATGCCCGCCGAAACAATGGCAGGTATGCAACTGGACATTTTGAGCAGTAAAGTGAAGTTGAGAACTGTTGAAGAAGCTGCTAACGATGCATTTAGTAGACTTTGAAGAGTTTGTTTTGATAGCTCAAAAAGTGCCTAATATTAGGCACTTTTTTTGTTGTGTTTGACTTTATTTTTTAGATATGGTATAATGTATATAATAAAAATCGCTCGTTTACCTTTTCTCACAACAAGGAGTTATAAAAATTGCTGCATTCTTTGATCATCTCTCTGGCCGCACTGGTCAGTGTTGCGTTGACTGGGTGCGCGGTACCGGCTGGCGTATACGGCTTCGGCGCGTTCAAGGTTACGAGCTTTGGGCTAAGTGACCAGCGCATCGCCGAAGAACTTGCTCGGCATCAGCGGCCGATTGACGACCCGAATGGGTATGTGCGGTACCTGGAGTCACGGGAGTTTGTCATTGACGATGCGGTTTTCGATGCGTACGCCTGCACCATTGACTCACTCGTTGCTTCAGGGTGGTTTACCCCGGATGGCGGGTACGCCGGCGCGAGTTACCTGGACACCAACATAGAGAAGAAGGCGTTCCGAAAGCGCCTTGAAGAACTTGGATTCTCTCCTAACGCCATTTCGTTCTATGAGTCCTTGTTTACCTCGTGGGATACCATCATCTTCCGCGAGTCAATACTTCAAGAAGAGTTTTTCTTGAAAGCATTGCCGCATGAGCGCCTGCATAAGGCGATGAAACGCTTGGGAGGGGGTGAATACCAAGCGATGCGGCGCGCCGTCAAGGAGCTCATGGCGCGGCGGGTGCCGCTGACGGAACCTATGGAGTTCGTAATAGACGGAAGAAAGGTCGTCCTGACGGACGAGTGGTTTGTGAAAGAATTGTGGTACCTCGACAAAACCTCTTTCGGGGCATACTTCGCCGCTGCGAGTATGAACTGGGAAGAGTTCTATACGTACCTCGCCCAGGGCGAGTTTGAGGCTTCAGCAGAGGAAGCGCTCGCGAGTGATTATCCGGAGCAGTATGCAATTTTCAGTCGGCTGCGGGAACAGTGCGCTCTCAAGAGCAGCAAGTAGTCGATGTACCTTCATGGGGGCTCCTGCGATTCGTTCGCGGGAGCCCTTTTCTTTTAGCCGGCTTAATCAAAAAGACCTCCATCTGGAGGACTTTTCGCACACAAGCTTCGTTTAAGCGCGTCAAACTCGCGGAGATTTGCGGCCTCTTTGTGTTTCCACCGACAATCCCTCTTTCGTTTCCATGGCTTACATAGGGTGCACGCCCGTTTTTTGTTTTTCATCTGTTTTCTCATGCATATAGTAAGACGTTCCAGATGAGAAAAGGTAACACAACAACTAGGCTGTGGCAACGGTTATGATTGCGTAGTTTCGCGACTTTGGCTTGGGCGCGAGCTGGATGCGCACGTTCTGGTCAAACGCAATGAGCATCTTGATGAGCCGGTCCATAGTGAACTGGTCCAAGTTGCCGCGCACCACGTCCGAAATTTTCGCCTGGCTGGTGCCAGTAATGCGCGCGGCTTGCTTTTGAGTGAGATTCCGGTCTTCAAGCACGCAGGTAATGGCGTGCGCCAGTTCTGCTTTTGCGAGGAGTTCTTCTGCATTGGGAAGCCCCAGGTCTTTGAAAACATTTCCGGAGCTTGGTGTTATTTTAAGTTTCATAGTAGCGCGTTAAGGCGTTGTTTAATAATTTCAATCTCATGTTTTGGCGTGGCTGTCCCGTGTTTTGATTTTTTTTGAAAGACATGCAGGATGTACACCACAGTGTCTATCCGTACATAGTATGCGGTTTGGTACGTGTCGCCGGCATAGCGGCTTACGATTTCTCACACTCGCGCCCTAAAGCCTTTCATCGGTTTGGCATCCTGGTGCGTACGCCCTTGTTGCGCCCTAAAGAGGGCGTAGCCGACATGGCTTTGTACTGGTTTGGGAAATTGTTTCAAGTCTTTTCTGGTTGGCCCAAGCCAGGCGATGTTTTTGTATTGCATTTTGGCAGTATACCACATTTGGTATAATATGCAAGTGAGCTGGTTACCGGAGCCCTTTTCTTTTTGTCGTGGTTTGATATAGTCTTAAGTATGATAGCAAAGTCTTTCATCAAAAAGCTCAAGAGCCAGATAGAAAAGCAGGATTCAGGCCGCTCTAACAT
>CAYIMZ010000031.1:0-6487 GCA_964364695.1 uncultured Gammaproteobacteria bacterium
CCAGCGAGAACCTCTCCGAGGGCGCGGCTTCCACGCTCTTCCGGATTTCGGACGGGGTGTCCGCAGGGAACTGCACGCAAGAGGATGTTGCGGCCGGCTGTATCGCATTTACCGAAGGGTACTCAACCGACCCGCAGCCTGTTCAGTACAATGCCATTGCCATTCCGCAGTCCAAGTTTTCAAGCTCGCGCGAGGCGGTTCTGTCCGTGACCCAGGAGCGCCAGTGCGCGGAGTGGCTTAGCCCGACCACAAGCTCCCAGGCCAAGGAGCCGGCAACCGGCAACGAGCGCACTATCACCTATGACCTTGGCCGGTGCCAGCAGCTGAACCCGGCCGGGGACGCGTGCGTGAAATGGACCACGCCGCGCGATGATAACTATCCGGAAGCGTACAAGAGCGGGCAGGTTGCCACGGTGTTTGACGCGGAGGACTACCAGCGGCGGTACACCGCGGACAAGCCAACCATCTACAGCGGGGCATGGGACTATTCGGGCTACTCAATTCCCAGCCAGTACCCGGTGGAAGAGTTGCGGGAAATCGCAGGCCCGAACAATACGTACACGCTTGGCGTTGCCGGGCAACCTGCAGAGAATCGCGAGGCGCTTGAGTGCCGCGGGTACCCGGAGCAGGATTCCCCATTCTCGCGCGGCTCAATCCAGGAGCGCTCGGACTACTCCCAATCAACCAACTTCGGGTCCAACTCGCGCCTCAAGAGCCTCAACCTGTGCGAAGAGAGCGGAGAGAACTGCCAGTGCTCATACAAAAAAGTGGAAGCCCTGGACCAGACCGTATACCTGCCCCGCGCTTCCCAGCGCGCGCTCCCGGAGGGCACGCGCCAGATTACCTCGTATGATGGGTGGTACGGCTACTGTTTGGAGCGCTCGCCAGTCCAGGACCCGCTCGGAAACAGCGCGTGCCTTGCCTGGTGGCCAGTTGACGTGGTGCAAGGCAAGCCGAACATCTTTGAGAACCACCCGGAGGCCGGGTTTGTTTCGGCCGCGCCGCTGTACTACTGCTTGGAGGCTAAGGGGAACCGCATCAGTAAGCAGATCGCCAGAGATATAGGTGGTAATCCTATTGATGCGGACACTGCAACATCCGGCGTTCAGACTTGGACCGTGGAAAAGTATTACAAGATCGTAGAAACAAAGGTTGGTGATAATCTCTATTCACTCACACTGGGAGGTGAAAATGGGAATTCTTATGTAGATGGATTTGGGCTTAACTTTTTACTTCCCTTGGATTTGGTCGCGGAAAGCATACGTTGGCCGCGACTTATTGTAGATGTCGATAACAGCTTTAACCATAACCCTAAGGGTTGGCAAGATCGGTTTAAAGCTTTTTTTAAAGTGCGTCCAGACTCTCCACTTTCGAAGCTCCATGAGTATGATATTGATTCAATAGCGCTCAAAGTGCACGACCGAGATGGCCGCAACTGGGCCGCGCTCAACACTCAGTTCTATATAACCAGGGAGGGAACAGCCGTATCCCAATTGGGTGAGGTTTCTACAACGGATCGGTGGAGCACGTTCTGGTGCGGAGGCGAGTCGGATAACAAGTGCGATTTTACTGATACGTACTCTTGGGAATTATTTGAACCATTTTTCTCTGGTGATGTTAACAGATGTGCGCAAGGAGTGGGATCTATTGATGATCATGAAACGACGAATCTTTTTGGCGTGAGGGCCTTGTTTGCCAATGAAGATGGCATCGTGGAAAACGCACTGTTCAATAGTATGGAATTTCAGTACGTAGCGGTGCAGGGCGATACATCGAATACAGTGTATGAGCCGCACCAGTTTGCTGGTTTTGAGGTCGGGTTGTGCGATAACACAGGAGGAAATGGTTGGATTGAATTATTGCCTACTTTCCAAGTGCGCGAGTGGTGCACAGACGTGGTGCAGGTGGTCAACGAGGCTGGCGAGAACAAGGCCTGGAGCGGCCGCGTGAACAACCTGCCCGAGGTCTCGGTTCCACCCGACCGTTTTGATCCCACGCCCACGTTTGGCAGCGGCGATGCAATCCAGAGAGGCGCGCTCGTGGGGCTGTACCAGAATAAAGATGGCAGTCCGTATAATGTTTACATAAACCAGGACAGCAAGCCGTTCGGCGCAATAGCTCCGCCGCCAGACGCAATCTATAATCCAGAGAACTGGGACGCAAAGCCGGATACCATAGAGGACGAGTTTACCGGCGAAAAGAAAGAGGGGGAAGCCGGAAAACAGCCTTTGTACGTTGAAGCGCCGAAGGACCAGGTGCGCGCCGGCAGCCCATACTCTTGCACCGTGCCCAAGGGCGAAGATCCCGCAGGACCCGCAAGGTGCGTGCTCCCGCCATCGGCGGACGGAAAGGAAATAGCTCAGAATATTCACGAGAACACAGAAGCGGCGAGCGCCATCCATTGGCTAAGGAACATTTTTGCGCGCGTATACGACGTATGGAAGTGGTCCTCAAGAATCGGCGCGTACGTGAATTATCTCTTGCCAACCGATCGTGGAGGCCTTGGGGGCGTTACGGGTTATGGGCTTGACTATACCGGATCTGGAGATGCCGGACAGTGCCCGGTTATCCAGAGCACTGCAGAGCGGTATGAAGATGCAACTGTCGGCGTAGAGCGTAACGAAGCAGTGGACGGCAACTGCGGTTTTGCTGGAATTCCCGGAAATCCGCCGCCGCCCGGAGAAAATGAGTTTGGCAGGTACATGATTCGCCGGACTCCGGTTGAGCATTCGGGGCCAGGCAAGGCTTTCGGCGAGCCGAATAATTCCATTGAGGCGCACGTGGGGGAGGAAGTGGAACTCTCGTTCTACGGCTACAACTTCAACGGAGAGCAGCTGCCCTTGCGAAAAATCAGCATTGACTGGGTGGGCAATGGGGATCCGGATGACATTACCGTGATTACCGGAAATTTCAAGAACCACCGATGGGACTGCGGGGAAGCCATGCAGAACTTTGGGCAGAAGCCGCGCTCGTGCGACAATCAGCCTTTCTCATTCACGCACGTGTACGAGGAGCCAGGCGACGCTTCTCCGATCGTGATTCTGGAAGACAACTGGGGCAAGCAAACCCAGGCAAGTTACAGCCCGGCAACGCCGGTTCTGCGGATTGAGAGGCTGAATTTGAACATTCCGGCTCCGGAAGGCGTAAGCGCGGATCCGCCTGTTCCCGGCCCGGGCCAAGCTGTTACGTTTTCATGGAATGCCCCGGGAGCTACTGATATGTTTGACCCCGCCGACATCACGCGCTACGAAATCAGCACACAGGTTGATCCGCGCGAAAGCGTTCCGCCTGCCACGGACGAACGCACGGTTACCGGCCCAACAGACCTAAAAGCAATCACCTTTGAGGCGCGCGCGTGCACCAGCGAGGGGTGCGGGTTTCCGGCAACACTCACTATAACGTTCAGCCCCGGGGACATGGGGCCGCTTACCCTGGATCCGAGTACGCTCATCGTCGGCGTTCCGGTCGCCGTTTCCTGGGACCCGATTGCGATCGCAGACAAGTATGAGCTTGAGTTTGACCAGAAAGGCGGCGTTCCTCCCATAGCCGACTCAATTTCCGTGACCGCTGACACGGAATTTACCTACCAGCACGACCCGGGCGCATCGCACGTGCGCATCCGCGTGCGGCCGTGCAACGGCGCGGTGTGCGGCGGGTACTACGATGCCGGCCGGCTTGAGTACCAGGATCTGATTGGGATTGTGAGCGGAACCAGCAGCGCGACTCTCAATGCCGGAACCGCGCTCTCGCGCGATATTGTTTTGAATAAATCAACGTACACCTACACAGCGTCTGTTGCTCCGGCGGCGGCGTGGATGTCCATTGACAAACCGGGCGCTGCCATAGCGTTGAGCGGCACGCCGCTCATTGCCGACGCCGGAACCTACACTGTCTCATTTACCGCAAACCACGCAGCGACCGCTTCAAGCGTTACCGGCTCGGTTGAGGTTACCGTGAACAGCACGTGCGGAAACGGCACGGTCCAGACAGACGCGGGAGAGGCGTGCGAGCCGGGCCTGATTGCTAATAATGCTATAGTGCGGCGCTGTACGTCCCAATGCGCTTGGGAACCGGATTTGGACGGCGACACCCAAGGTGGTCAGGATGACTGCGACAACAGCGACCTCAACACGCGTGACGATGACAGTGATCCATATACGGGGTACAAAGGCGCTACTTCAAAGGATTACAATTGCAGCGGAAGCATCCAGTCCGAAACCCAGTGCATCGGGGCTGACGGATTCCATTCAGCCGATATCTGCAGCGGAGAAAACAGCGTGTCCCAAGACCAGGCTGATGCCTGGTGCCGCAGCCAGTACGACCCTTCTGCCACTGCCTTTAACCGTTGCAACACGGTAAATGAAATCAGGTGCAACTGGTGCTCCTCGTACGAGACCGTGTACTGGTAATAGCGCTGTCATTGCGAGTCCCACTACTGTGGGGCGAAGCAATCTTATCGTCGCGCGGGAGCTTATTGCGCATACATACTCCCTATCGCCAATACGATTGCTTCGCTCGGCAGCAGCCTCGCTCGCAATGACAGACAAAAAAAAGAGGCCCCTCGCAATGTGCACGAGGGGCCTTTGTTGTCCGCTACGCCGGTTTCGGCTTATGAGCGGAGTTACCGGGGAGTCATTAGACTCCCTATCGGAGCAAGGTCATCCGATGCGTCTCGGCGTACTCTCCCGCAGTGAGGCGGTAGAAGTATGTGCCAGTGCCGGCAGGAGCGCCGTTGTCCGTGAATCCATCCCACTGCTGTATATACACTCCGGCAGGAAGTGCCTCGTCCACGAGACGAGCAACCACCTGGCCTGCGGTGTTGTAGACCGCGAGTGTTACGTCCGCTTCCACAGGAATCCGGAAGCGAATCGTGGTTCCGGAGTTGAACGGGTTCGGGTAGTTCTGGCCGAGGCCGAAGGCATCAGGTGTCTCACTCCCGACTTCCGCAACCACGGTCCTCTGGAGGTAAGCCTGCACCAAGGACCCGAACCCGTCCGGGTCAACCAGGGCATCAGCTTTGGCCGCGTCCCTAATTGCCGGGTACTGGACAATAGTCGGCAGGAGTTGGTCTTTGATCGGGCCACTGTTGCCCAGCGCTGCGATCGGCTCGCTCCGGTCAATGCCCGCGAACGCGTACGCGAGTTCCATCATGTCCGGCAGGTTCACCATGCCGTCCGCGTTCAGATCGTACAGATTCCCGAACGCAACGGAGTCCCGCTGGCTGCCAAATGCCCGCAGAAGGAGCACCGCGTCCTCCACGCTGACCTCTCCGCTTCCCGTGAAGTTAACTGGAGAGAGTGGGCTAGCGAGCGGGTAGACTTTGACACGGGTCTGTCCAAGACCCGTGGGGCGATTCTCCAGAACAGTCACCCAAAAGCGGGTACGGAAATCGCGACTGTCCCCGGAGGCGTAGAGCCAGTCCACGAAGCCATCAGGCAGTGCGCACCGATCGAACACAAGCTCCTGTTTTGACTCAATCCCCCACGGCATTTCCAGTTGCATATTCCCCTGGAACCAACTCTCGGCCGCATTCATTCGGATGTGTTTCACGTTCATGTAAACCTGGAGTGCGTAGCCCGTGTTGTCCCAGGAGGCAGACTGGCGCAGGTCAAAACGAGTGGACCCTGCGATTGTGATGCCTTCGTTGTTGTTGGTCAGATACAGACCTGTGGCCTCACAGATCGCCGGAGGTGGTTCGGATCCCACCTGTGCTTCTGCCAGGGGAGCAGTTATTGTAACTCCATACGCCACGCTAGTCACGAGCACATTATGTATGACTGTGGACGAGTTTAGTTCCATACTGATTCCCGATGTCAGAAATTCTGTGTTCGTGGTTGCGGGATCGCCTAGGATTTGAATGAATGCGCCGCCCGGCGCACCCCAGTTGGAAGTTGCGCCACCCAAAATCGTAATCCAGGAGTTTTGCGATGCGGGCAGGAGGTAGGCTCCGGGCTCCACGGTGAGGGTTCCAGTGACTTGAACCTCGTGGAAGTAGAGGATGTCGTTGGAACGGACGTGGACCGTGTCATAGGTACCGGTTTCCAGCACCATAGTGGCGTCTTCCACGCTGATCTCTTGGTCGGTTTCGATCGCGGGTGGCGAGCTGATGCCCACCTGCTGGAAGAAGCTGGCAATACCCTTGTTCGCGGGCTGCCAGGGGAACTCGTAGCGGTATCGTTTCCCTGCGTCCGCCGCGCTTGCCGCGAGGAGCAAAGCTACCGTGAGGCACATCATGATTCGCTTCATCTTCTGCCTTCTTTCTCCCTATGGAGATGCGTGAGTTTCGTCTCGTGTGAGGCGTGTATGACTCTCCTAATTGAGGAGAGGTGTAGGCGTATACTAGTGGGATGGATGTTTTCAAAGAGCCTCCATATTCAAAACAGTGTTTTCTGCCCCTATTATACACACAATTCTGCAAAAAAGTCAAGCAATTGTAATGGTTCAATACCTTTGCACCACCCTGGGTGTACACTATGGGGTATATGCC
>CAYIMZ010000032.1:0-3827 GCA_964364695.1 uncultured Gammaproteobacteria bacterium
GCGAGCTCACCGTGAGCACGGTCGCGGGCGCGTGGCTTGACGCGGGCACGTTTGACTCGCTGCTCCTCGCAAACCTCTTAATTGCCAAACAAGAAGGGTCGGCTGTCGTCTCGTGAGAGCGCGAGCGACTGCAGCACCCTGTCCGCGCCGATAAAGAGAAGCGCGTTGCGGCGGCTCGCAAACCCAAGACTCCTGATGCTGCGCAACCCGGAGAGCAGGGTGGTTGACCGCGGATCGCTTGAGCTTGCCACCTCGTTCACCCGAAGCTCTCCATCTACCATATAGAACACGTGGCTGCCGTTTTGGTTTACGCTAAGGCTTGCAACCGGCTTTGAGTACCGCGTGATGAGGGTGCCTTTCTCGTGCGCTGCCGGGAGCACGGAGAGCGGCGTGGTGAGGGAGCGGGCGTACAGGGAAAACCCGTCCGAGTACACGACGACCGACCCGTCACCCGCGATCGCGAATTCACGCACTTCCGGGATGACCACGGGCTCGGCATCGCTGTTCGCGTCTCTCACGGTGGGGTCAACAATCACGAGCTCGCGGGCGCTCGGGTTTGCGAGCACGATGTACTGGGAGCTGGTCCGGACGAGCTCGTGGCGTTCTGAAAAGGGAACGCCGGAGACGAGGTGCACGGTTGATTGGTCAGCCGGGCTGATCCACGAAAGCAGAGGCGAGCCCCCGCGCGCCTCGGAGACGAGGAGGATGCGGTCTTCTTCGGCGCGGTAGGAGAGGAGGGGGCCCTCGGCCACCGTGCGTTCGGTTTTGAGGAGGTAGTGCACCCGCACGAGTTCGCGTTTGGCGTTTAAGCCATAGAGCGATGATTTGGTCCGCATGTCCCACTGCACGCCGGTGAGGCGGCTGCTCGTGACGTCCGCGAGCGGGATGATGCGCTCCGGGGACAGCACGCTCACAATGATGAACTCCTCGCGTTTGCGCGCATCAATCCTTGAGAACAGGAACGCGTCCTCGTGCGGGGACCACGCGAGACGGGGAGCGCTGCCCGCGGGCAGGTTCGCGATGAGGGTGTCGCGGCCGTTGAGCGTGTTCAGGAGCCGCAGTGTTCCCTCCGGGGTTGAGTACGCGAGCTTGTCCTCTTGAGCGTTCCACCAGTACTCTGCCACCGGGCGCTCGGTGAGCGCTTGCGGCTCGGATTTGGCGAACAGGGTGATGCTCTCCTCAAACGAGGTCACCCGCGGCTTGACCTCAATCTCTTTTTCCCAGGGAAGGTACCCCTCCTTTTCCACGAGTAGCTTTATTTTCCCGGGTAGTATAGTATTAATGATTGTCGGGGTCGGCTCTTTCCGGAGCTCGCCATCCAACCGCACATGTGCTCCGGGCGGGTTTGATTTCACCACAAGACTCCCGGTTTCAACCACGCGGTAAAACGCAAAATCGTACCGGTACCCGGCAGTGTACAAAATGAGCGGCGGAGCCGCCAAAAAGAATACGGTTACAAAAAAGATGTAGAGAATCCTTCGGGTCTGCAAGGTCATATGCCAACATTTATCATCAACGGGGGGAGGGAGCTTTCCGGCGCGTGGCGCGTTGCGGGAATGAAGAACGCGGCCACGCCAGCTCTCGCCGCGACGCTGCTCTCGCGCCAGGCTTCCACCATCCGCAACATACCAGCCATCAGCGACATCAGCCACATGCTCGCCATTCTTTCCGATTTGGGCGCTATGGTCACCTGGCAGGACGAGCACACGGCCACGATTCGCACGCCCCGCATCACGAAGCACGAGATGGATTACTTGCTCACCAAGCGCATGCGCTCCTCGGTGCTCTTTATGGGGCCGCTCCTCGGTGCTCTGGGCAAGGTGCGCATGCCAGAGCCCGGGGGCTGCAACATCGGCAACCGGCCCCTGGACACCCACCTCTTGGGGTTTGAAGCGCTCGGCGCATCCATTGAACACGGGCAGGATGGATACTATACCATAAAGGGCGGCTCTTTGCAAGGCGGCGAGGTCAGGCTCATTGAGCGGTCCGTAACCGCAACCGAGAACATGCTCATGCTCGCAGCGAGCATTCCGGGCAAGACAACCATCACCAACGCGGCAAGCGAGCCGCACGTGGTGTGCTTGTGCAACATGCTCGCGGCTATGGGCGCGGAAATCAGCGGCGAGGGGACAGACGAGATCACGATCATAGGCTCGCGGGACCTGAAAGGAGCTGACATTGAGCTCATCCCGGACCAGATTGAAATCGGCACCATTGCCGTGCTCGCGGCGTTGTGCGGGGGCGAGGTCAAGATTGCGCCCGTGGTTGCCACGGACGTTTCCATCATCCGCGACAAGCTGCGAGAGGCCGGGGTATCTCTCACAGAATCTGCGGATGGCTGGCTCGTGAGAGGGTCGCGCAAGACGCTGAAGGGATTTGACATCGCCACAGCCCCGTACCCGGGTTTTCCGACTGACCTGCAGGCTCCGTTCGGCGTGCTCGCCGCGCACGCATCTGGCACGAGCACCATCCAGGACCCCATGTACTCAAACAGGCTCGGGTACATTGAGGAGCTCGTCCGTATGGGCGCACAGGCCGACATCAGAGACAGCCACACCGCGGTCATCACCGGCCCCAGGGTGCTCTCGGGCGGCGCGTTTGACAGTTTGGACCTGCGCGCAGGAGCCACGCTCATCATCGCGGGCCTGGCAGCGTCCGGCACCACCATTGTCAAAGCCGCTGAAATCATTGACCGGGGCTACGAGGCTATTGACGAGCGCTTGAGGGCGCTCGGGGCTGACATCACCAGGGTTGAGTGAATAGCAGGAAGCGTGGTACACTGAACGCATGTCTTTTTTTGCGAAATACAAAATCATTGGCGCGAGCGCACTCATCATCGCGGCCGCGTTTGCGGCTGGTTTTTATGCGGGAAAAGGCGAACGCGAGATCACGGTCGTAAACAGCAAAGGCGAGCCCATTGAGTCCGGGGAAGTCACCATCCGCCCGAGCGAGGTGAAGGAGTATCTGGGAAAGGACGTTGATTTTGACCTGTTTACGCAAGTCTGGGGCATGCTCAAGAGCAGGTACGTGGACCAGCCCGTGTCTGAAACCAAGCTCTTCTACGGGGCGCTTGAGGGCATGGTAGCGAGCCTGGATGACCCCTATTCCGTGTTTTTGGAGCCCCAGGTGTCTGAAGAGTTCACCGAGTCCCTGAACGGCCGTTTTGAGGGCATTGGCGCTGAAATCGCCATCAAGCACAACCAGCTGACCGTGGTGGCGCCCTTGGACGGGTCTCCGGCAGAGAGCGCGGGTTTGAAAGCCCAGGACATCATCACTGACATTGACGGGAAAAGCACCAAGGATTTGAGTTTGGACGAGGCCGTGAACCGCATCCGCGGAGAAAAGGGGACCACCGTGACGCTCACCATACTGCGGGGAGACGAAGCCGAGCCGCGCGAGATTCCCATCATGCGCGACACCATTCGGGTGCAGAGCGTTACGTGGGAGATGAAGGACGGCTCAATCGCCTACATACACATGCGCAACTTCAACACGGACACGGCGCGCGCGTTCAAGGCAATCCAGCGCGAGGTGGTTGCGCAAAATCCCGCCGGCGTCATTTTTGACTTGCGCAACAATTCGGGCGGGTTTCTGCAGACCGCCATTGAGGTGGCGAGCGCCTGGGTGGATGAGGGCGAGACCGTGGTCACGGAGCGCTCCATAGACGGGGTGACCACGTACTCAAGCACTGAAGCCGCCCTGTTTGCGGGCATTCCCACGGTGGTCCTCATCAACGGCGGCAGCGCTTCGGCATCCGAGATTGTTGCGGGCGCCCTGCAGGATTACGAGTTTGCCCGCATCATCGGGGAGCAGTCCTTTGGCAAGGG
>CAYIMZ010000032.1:3927-6480 GCA_964364695.1 uncultured Gammaproteobacteria bacterium
CCCTGCAGGATTACGAGTTTGCCCGCATCATCGGGGAGCAGTCCTTTGGCAAGGGATCGGTACAGGTGCTTGAGGAGCTGCCGGACGGAAGCAGCGTGAAGTTCACGGTTGCCAAGTGGTTTACCCCGTCTGACAGGTCCATTGACGAGGAGGGCATTACTCCGGATGAGGCCATTGAGCTTACGGAAGAGGACTTTGGCGAGGACAGGGATCCGCAGATGGACAGGGCATTGGAGTATTTGAGAGAAAATAACTCATCTGAATAAGTGTTCGGGGTTGTACATTTCTCCACTCCGAAGGGTCGCTTCGCTCCATCATTCTCGTTACGAAATTTACAACCCCTGCACACCTTAATTTCTGCGTCATCACGTATGAAAGTCATACTCATAAAACCAGTAACTAGACTTGGCAATCCCGGAGACATTGTTGAGGTTGCTCCGGGCTATGGCAGGAACTATCTCATCAACCAGGGATTGGCTAAAGAAGCGACCGCTGACGCGGTTGCGCGCGTCCAGGCAACGCGTCAAAAACGGGTCCGCAAGCGGGAGCAGGCGGACGCGGCAAAGAGCAAGATCCGGGCCGCGCTCTCTGGCCAGGCCATTCTGATCCGAGCCTCGGCCAATCCCGAGGGCCACCTTTTTGGGGGTATCGGGCCCAAGGAAATCGCGGATGCAATCGCGAAACGGAAGAAACTCGCCATAGACCCCAAGACAATCCGACTTGTCCACCACCTCAAGACTTTGGGCTCCCACGAGGTTGTGGTAGACTTAGGAGGCGGAGATTCCATAACTATTGTCGTGGACATTGCGCGTAATGAGTAACACCAGGTATTTATTCGTAGTCGGAGGGGTGATGAGCTCCGTGGGAAAGGGCATCGCGAGCGCCAGTATCGGCAAAATTTTGCAGTCCCGCGGCTTTAGCGTCTCCATCATCAAGTGCGACATGTACGTGAACATAGACGCGGGCACCATGCGCCCCACGGAGCACGGGGAGGTGTTTGTGGGGGACGACGGCATTGAGGCTGACCAGGACTTGGGCACGTACGAGCGGTTCGTGGACCAGGTGTCAACGCGGCTGCACTACATCACCACGGGCCAGGTGTACCAGGAGGTCATTAGGCGCGAGCGCAACCTTGAGTACGGCGGCGAGGACGTGGAAGTGGTGCCGGACATTCCGAACGAGATTTTGCGGCGCATCAATTTGGTCGCCAAAAAAGACAAGAGCGATTTCATCATCGTGGAGATCGGCGGCACGGTCGGAGAGTACCAGAACGTGCTGTTCCTTGAGGCTGCGCGCATGATGAAGCTGAAAGCTTCGGACCGCGTGCTGTTCGCCTTGGTGTCGTACTTGCCCATTCCGCCCATGGTGGGGGAGATGAAGTCCAAGCCAACCCAGTACGCGGCCCGCACCTTAAACGGCGCCGGCATCCAGGCTGATTTCATCATCTGCAGGAGCGAGCAGGCGCTGGATAGGAAGCGGCGTGAGAAGATCGCCACGTTCTGCAACGTGGCCGCGGAGAACGCGATCAGCGCTCCTGACGTTGCGAGCGTGTACGACGTGCCCGTGAATTTCGCCAAGGAGCGTTTGGACGAGAAAATCCTCAAAGCGTACGGCTTAAAGCCCAAGCGCAGGAACATGAAAGAGTGGCGCGCCCTCGCGAGGAAAATAAAGCGCATGAAGCGCGAAGTCAAAATCGCGGTGGTGGGCAAGTACTTCGGCACCGGCGACTTTGAGCTTGCTGATTCCTACATTAGCGTCATAGAGGCGGCAAAGCACGCGGCATGGGGCCAGAACGCGAGGCCCGTGTTTACCTGGGTTGATTCAGAGGATTACGAAAAAGACCCCAAACAGGTGAAAGAGCTGTCGCAGTTTGACGGGGTCATCGTCCCCGGGGGATTTGGCACGCGCGGCATTGAGGGCATCATTTCGGCAATCAAATACGTCCGGACCCACAACATTCCCTACCTGGGGTTGTGCTACGGCATGCAGCTCGCCACTATAGAATTTAGCCGCCACGTTGCGGGCATTCGGTCAGCCACCACTGCGGAGCAGGACCCTGCCGCCTCGCACGCGGTAATCCACATCATGCCTGACCAGGAGAAGAAGCTCCTGGCGCGCGACTACGGGGCAAGTATGCGGCTCGGGAGCTGGCCTGCCAAGCTCAAGAAAGGCACGCGCGTGCAGAAGGCGTACGGCAAAAATCGCATTGATGAACGCCATAGGCACCGGTATGAGTTCAACAACGCGTACCGCAAGCGGCTTGAGGCAGCCGGGCTCGTCATTTCCGGCACAAGTCCCGACAACCGCATTGTGGAAATCATAGAGCTTGCCGGGCATCCGTTCTTCATAGGCACACAGTTCCATCCGGAGTTCAAATCCCGGCCGTTCAAGCCGCACCCCTTGTTCCGCGAGTTCGTGCGGGCGAGCTTGAAGAAGCGGAAGTGAAAAGGGCGTCAGGAATCTTTATTACAACTTCAAACTAGAATTTGTGGGCCTTGTGTTTTCTAGTCAATAGCTTTGCACCACTTCCAGGGGAGTTTTCATGTTAAGCCC